>NZ_DINY01000003.1:0-73549 GCF_002426075.1 Empedobacter sp. UBA5528
CATCTCAAAGGGCTAATTTCTTTTAAGAAATTAGCCCTTTGAGATGAATGATGAATATATTATTCTGCTAATGGATTAATTTGATCTGCTGTAGGAAAATCTTGCCCTGTATTACCGATCGTTTTGTTTAAATCAAATTTTGCAGCATCAGACATATTAGCACCACCCGCTAATTTTGCTTTGTCTAATAAATCGAGTGCTAATTTTTCTTCTTCACGTTGTTCAGCAACCAACCATTGTAAGAAATTCCATGTTGCCCAATCTTCTTCCTCCATACTCATTTTTACAATTTTGTAAATGGATTCGGTATTTTCGATTTCTTGTTTTAAAACAGCTTGAAAACACTCTAATACATTTTTAGGTTCAGGTCCAGGTTTTTTTATGGCTTCAATTTTTACAGTTCCACCACGTTCTTGAACATATTCTATAATTTTAGCCATATGTACGCGCTCTTCCTGAGAGTGTTTCATCATAAAATTTTTGACTCCGTCCAATTGATTTTCATCTGCCCAACATGCAAGCATTAGATAAATTTGTGCCGAAAAAGCTTCTAATGTAATTTGATCATTTAGTGCTTTTTGTAATGTTTTAGAAATTCTTGTTGTATTCATTTTTAAGGGTTATTTAAGTTGAGAATATTGAATGGAATTTTCGCACCAAACCCAATTTTTGAATGTTAATACTTTCTAAAATATTGATATTTAGATTCGTTTCAAATATTTTGATAACATTAAACCTTACTTCTTATTATAAAAATCAATTTGTCTTTGAATTGTTTTTTCGGTTTGAATAATGTCTAATATTAGAATTTTGATGGTTTCTTTTTTGTTCTTTTCTGTTTCATAAAAGTTGGAGTATAAGAAATTCATGAAAAATTCTGTTTTGTTCTTCAATATATCTTTTTGTTCTTCAATATTAGATAAAGAAGTGATTTTATCATAATTTATCAAGTCAATTTTGGAAGTTGAAACTGATTTCCAAGCGCTTGTTTTAATCTGAGGAATAAACACGCCTTTACATTTCATTGTGATATCCAAAATGTTAACACTTTTGTTATCAGCATAGTATTCAAGTGAATCGACATAAGAATTTTGCAAAGGAATATTGTATTTTATTTCTTCCGTTGTTTCATTCAATTCACTTTTTATCGTTGAAAAAACTTGATTAATATACACTTGGTCTTTTCTATTTGTGTTCCAATTGTCAATAAACAACGCAATCAAAATACCTACGGTTACAGGAATAATTTCTTTGATAAATTGAATTGAATAATTTTCTAATGCTTTCTTCATTAAATTTAGTTCTTGTTAATTTATATTGATGTGTTAAGTCAAACAAATATCTCATATTCATTGGAATGAACCATAACTATTTTTATATTTTTTGAAAATAGTATCGAAATTTAAACACCAACAATTAAGTTGAAGTTCTTGAGAGTTGAATTAAGTTTAATTTGCTCTATTTTGTTCCTCGAAATTCACTTTTTTGTTGTTTTCTTTCACTTTGTTATTTCCAAAATTATATGTTAAACTAAGTTTGAAACCTCGGTAATCATTGTATTGATTAAATTCTGAACGATAATCGCCATTATACGAATACCCTTTGTTTTTAATCGTTTTGAATACATCATTTATCACAAAATTGGCTTGTAATTTTTTATCGAAAAACGAAGCTTTAATGCCTGGCGAAAACTCTAATTGATCTTGCAGTTTTATATTGGCATAAGTGAATGGAAGTGTATGCCAAAAATTAAGCATCAAAAACCATGTTTTGTCTTTATTTAATGTGATGGTATTATAAAAAGAATACGACATCGAATAAACTTTTAACTTTTCCAGTTCAGAAATAGTCGGTTTTGTGGTTGTATAAGATGCATTCGCATTAACTGAAGTTTCCCAAATTTTGAAAAAGGTGTTGTAATATCCAATATTGAATCCCGTTCTGTTTTGATCGTAACTATTTTCTACTACATTGCTGTAAATTCCATCTGAAAAATGTGCAATATTAGCCAAATTATTTTGGCTATATTGATTGTAAAGTCCAAAAGTCAATTTTCCTTTGTACGAATAATTTAGTTCGATATTATCATTAAAAGATGGTTGTAATTTAGGATTTCCTGTGTAATACATATACGGATTCGTGTACCAACGGAATGGATTTAAAGATTGAAAATCGGGACGATTTATTCTTTTGGAATAATTGATACTGAACGAATGATTAGTAGTTGGTTTGTAACTGATATAAGCTGTAGGAAATAATTTTCCATAGTTCTTTTTCAGTTTGCTGTTTTCTTCATTTGGTGTAAAACCTTCTAGCGAAGTGTATTCGTATCGTAAACCTGCTTTTGCTGACCATTTTTCGTTGAAATCTTTTTGAAAACTCACATAAGCTGCATAATTATTTTCTTTGTACTGAAAAACATTACTATTAGTAGGATTCAAAATAAAATCTGTTCCATCAAATTCATAATATCCCACATCTGATTTGTTATCCAATAATGTATATTTTAAACCAGTTTCTATGTTCGACCATTTGTAAGGCAAAGTAAAATCAGCTTGCATCGAAAAGATCGAATATTTCATTTTACTATTGTTCTGAATTAAAGTTTCGTTGTTATTCAACTCATTTTGCGTATTAAAATCATTGAATTTTTTGGGTGAATTATTCAGAAAATTTGCCGTGAAATTTAGCTTTTTTCCAATACTATCTAATTTTATGTCATAATAAGCATTCAAGGTATGTGTAGGTGTTGTCCAATGTTGTTTTTGATTGGTATACAAAGTAGAATCGATAACTGAATGTGTTTGGTATCGGCTGATTCCTTTTGTATCCATATCATAATTCAACTTACTATAACTGTAAATAAATCCTGTATTTTGGTTTTTATTGATTTTGACATCTAAGTTATAATTAACGCTAAAAATCTTCGGATTATCATGTCTTTCTTCGTTTGTATAAATTGCGGATTCTTTCCCAATAAGATTTCGACTATTTTGTAATTTATAATTAATATTACCTTGATTTATTTTTAATGAACTACTTATTTTATTTGATTGATAATTAAGCGTTCCGCCTGTTCTGAAACCATTGTAAGAATTTCGTTGATATGAAGAATTTACACTCCCGCTCCAGCCAAGATTGGGATTTTTCTTTAAAATAATATTAATAATTCCGCTATTTCCTTGTGCTTCATATTTTGAAGGAGGAGTTGTAATGATTTCAATTTTCGCAATATCATCGGAGCGCAGCGATTGTAGATAATTAGTAAGTTCGCTTCCTGATAAATTAAGCATTCTGTCATTCACCATAACCGAAACATTTCCTTTTCCGACAATAGAAATATTATCATTTAGTACATTCACCATTGGTGTGTTACGTAAAGCGTCCAACGCAGACATTCCTTGTGATGCAATAGAATTTTCGATATTGTAAACAAGACGATCAACTTTCTGTTCAATCAATTTCTTTTTTGCTGTAATCGTTGCGCCTTCTAGAGTTGTAGCATCTTGAATTTTGATAAGCCCTAAGTCTTTATCTTGCTTGATTTCTATTTCTTGTGAATAAAATTCTACGCCAAGTTGTTCTATTTTAAGTAAATAAGTTCCAGTATCTATTTTCATAGAAAATAATCCCAGACTATCTGTATATGCTTGATTGATAAGTAAACTATCATTTTCGAAAAGAAGAATATCAGCAAATTCAAATGCTTTATCATGTTGATTGATTACTTTTCCTTTTATCGAAAATTGTTGCCCAAAAACCGACGAACAAAAGCTAAAGGCAATCAAATAGCAGCTAATCAAAATAAGATTTTTCATATGTTATATTAATTTATAACAAAGAAAAAGTATCGAAGAAAGATAAAATTGTAAAAATCGTGCAGCTTAATGTTGCGCATAAATCCAAGCCAATTGTTCTTGTTGAATGCTTGTTTTATTTCTTAATTGATTAGGAGATTGCCCCGTAATTTCTTTAAAATCGCGAATAAAATGGGATTGATCCGTATAATTATTTTGGTAAGCGATATGAGTAAGTTTTTCATTTTCGAAATGAAGAATAGAATCTAGTGCTTTTCTAAATCGAACTGTTTTCAAAAAAGATTTAGGACTTTGCCCAATTTGATTCATAAACAGGCGATATAATGTCGATTCGTTTATCGAAAGTTGTTTGGCTAAAGGACTAACTTTTAATTCATCTGTTTGTTGAATGAGATATAAGATTTCTTTGGTTTTAGTATTTAAATAATCTTGATTTAAGTTTTTCAATAGTATATTTTCGAGCATTGAAATTCTTTTCAGCGAATTCTTTTCCTCAAATAATTGTTCTGTAAAATCTGTAGCAGATTTTGGGAAAATCATTTCAAAAACTTCATCACTTTTAATTAATTCATCGTACGAAATATTCGTAAATAAGCGTAGCGCAGCTGGATGAAAAATGATGCAAATTTCATCTAAAGTAGCGTCAATGCTTACATTAAGATTAGATTCATGAAATCCTGATAAATAACTTTTGTATGTAGCATATCCTTTTAAGGTAAAAAGATGTTTGCTTGTTTTATTTTGTTCGAGAATGATTTTATTCTGCTTGTAAATGGCAAGACACAAATTGGTGTTAGGGAAAGTTGAATACTCAACTTTTTCATCCTTTTCAGATTTGAAAAGGATGAAATACTGAACAATATTTTTTAATTCAGGATGATGAGGTTGTATAATTTCGGTTTTCATAAACGTACACGTAATAAAATCAATTTGCGCGATTAACACGTTGATAACGTGTTCTATTCTATAGACGCTTTTGCTTGATGTATGTTACGTGTAAATTCGAATTATTTTTAATCTTCCTCCACAAATTTAGGTTGAGAAGCTTTTATTCCAAAAAATGTTAGGATCATCATGCAGAACATTAAAAAGTATAATGAATAGCTCCAAGTAGAATCGATATCATATAATTTTCCGAAAATAGGAGGTCCAAATGCCGCAATTAAATAACCAACAGATTGTGCCATTCCCGAAATTTTGATTGTTCCAACCATTGTTTTTGTTCTTAATGAGAAGAATAAAATAGAAAGACTAAAGGCAAATCCTCCTGCAATTCCAATTAAAATCGCACTCAAATAACTGAATTTCGCTTTGAAAATTAGCAATGTTATGATTCCAATAAAATATAAAATGGAAGTTATGTAAATCATAATTTTTGGATTTTTCATGCGTGAGGCTAAAACTGGACTTACTAACATGGCGGGTAACATGGCAAGTTGTAAAACCGAAAATACCCAACCTGCATTGTTTTTTGTCATACCAAAATCTATTAGTAATGTAGGTAATAATGCAACCAAACAATAATAAATCAACGATTGTAATCCCATAAAAATACTAATGTTCCATGCTTGTTTTGATTTGAAAATATTGAATTTTACATCCTCTGATTGAACAATTTTTTGTTGAGTTGCTGTTTTATTTTTTAAAGAATCAATACAGACAATTATAAGTGCAGCTATAGCCGCTACAATCCAAACTCCAAGAGAACCTTTCCAACCTAAATTTGTCCAATTTCCAATTGCAATACTCAATCCAGAAGCTAATGCGGCGATTAAACTCATCGAAACCGAAAAAATACCTGTCATAATTCCAATTTTTGTTGGAAACGTATTTTTTATATACGCTGGTGTCAAAACATTTCCAATACAAATTCCCAATCCAATTAATAACGAACCGATATATAACATCGAAATATTGCCGTAAATACGGACGTAAATCCCGATAATTAGAATGATTAAGGAATAAATTAATCCGTGTCGAATGTTAATTTTTGCAGTGGCTTTACTCACTAAAATTGAACAAAATGCAAATACGAAAAGTGGAATAGAAGTCAATAAACTTGCTTGAAAATTATCTATTTTTAAGACAGATTTCATTTCATCTAAAATTGGACTAACAGCTGTAATTGGAGCTCTTAGGTTAGTTGAAACTAAAATGACAACTGCAATTCCAATCCAAATATTTTTATTTTTTTCCATTGACTTGATATTTCTAATTCGGTTACAAAATTAATCATGTCGTTTTTATTAATTTTGCCATATATTATATTTAAAACGACAAATAAAATTAACTTCTTGTACATATTGAATTAAAATTCGTCAGTTCGAGTGATTTTTAGAAATGAAATGAATAAAAATTGTATCGAGAATTAAGATGAATTTTTATCTTCTAAAACTTTATTCTCGATACAAAATTCTTGCAGAATTTCACTCGAACTGACGGTTTTATTGCTATAATTAGCTAAATGTATAAAAGAGAAAATTAATTAATTTATGAAACAAATTATTGGAGAATATTCTGATCATATGAAGACCAATACTTATGTTTGGTACGAGAAGAATCGCAAAAATGCGGATGAGGTTCATTCGCACGATTATTTCCAATTAAATTATGTTGAAGAAGGTTACCAATATTTTCATATCGAACAAAAGATTTATTTAGTCCCTCAAAATCATGTGATTTGGATTCCTGCAAATAAGCTACATCGTACGACTTCCGAGGCGAAAACCGTCAATCCAATGTTGATTTTGTTTAAAGAAGTTTTTAAGGATGATTTTTACAATGATATTCATGTTTTTGTTGCGCCGCCAATTCTAAAGGAAATGATGTTATATGCCTCAAAATGGAACAAATTTTTGGTAGAAGAGAAGGAGCAAAAGATTTTCTTAAATTCAATGTTGTATAGTTTGCCTCATTTTTGTGATGAAAACCATAATCTAGAATTACCAGTTCTTGTTGATACCCGTTTAATTCCGGTGAGTGAGTACATTCATTTTCATTATTCGACAAATTTTAATTTGAATGAATTGGCAGATAAAGCGAATATGTCTGCTCGAAATTTGCAACGAATTTTCAAACAAGAAACAGGAATTACACTTCAGAAATATATGCAACTTGTCCGAATTCTAAAAAGTATTGAATTAATAGATACCAATAATTTTACATTGAGCGAAATCGCTTATAAAGTCGGTTACAAAAGTTTGTCTGCTTTTACAGCGTCTTATTTTGCTGTTACGAAAACAAAACCTAAACGAAAATAATTCGTTTTAATTTCGTTCAATTTTTACTTTCCTTAATTTAATTCTTTAACAATTAAATTGATTAATAATGTTTTAACATCTCATTCTTTTATCAGAATTAGAAGACGAAGCTCGATTTTTATCACTATTCAATAAATTAATTTAGAATAAATAAAAATAAATTAAAAAATTCGTTTACATTTGTCTTATTAATTATTAGACTAATTCTAAATAATAAAATTAAGGACAAATGAAGAGGCGCTTTTTTCTACTAAGCTTACTTACAACACTAATTCTACAGGCTCAAGAAATTAATTCGTTTCCAAAAGATTCGACGATTAATTTGGAACAAACCGTGATTTCTGGGCAATATAATGCGCAATCGGTCAAGAAATCTATTTACGAAGTAAAAGTGATTTCGCAAGAAATGATCGAGAGACAAGCAGGAAACACATTGGCAGATGTTTTAAATCAAACATTGAATATGAATATTATTCCGAGTTCTTCTACAGGAAAATCGACGGTGCAAATGTTTGGTTTGGATGCACAATATTTCAAAATTTTGGTGGACAATATTCCATTAGTTAACGACGAAGGTTTAGGGAATAATACCGATTTAACGCAGATTAACTTAGATGATATTCAACAAATAGAAATCGTAGAAGGTGCGATGGGAGTGGAATATGGAGCAAATTCTATTGCGGGAGTAATCAATATTATTACTAAAAAAGGAGGGAAGAATAAATTTGATATTTCTGCGACTTTGCAAGAGGAAACAATTGGAGATGAATACAATTGGAAAAATAAAGGAAGACATATACAATCCTTGAAAATCGGGCATAAATTTTCAGACAAAATCTACGCTAATTTAAGTTTTTCACGTAATGATTTTCAAGGATTTTTTGATGATAAAAAAGGAAAGAATTATCCTAATAATGACGGATTGAGAGGATACGAATGGTTGCCAAAAGAACAAAATGCAGCAAAGGCATTTGTTCAATATAAAAAAGACAATTATCGTTTGTTTTATAAATTCGAATATTTCAACGAAGAAACTAAGTATTACGATCCCAATCCAACTCTTGCACCGAATGCGCCAACTGCGACGGTAGATTATTTTGGAAAAGATAGAGTGTACACAACAGATCGTATTTACAATCACTTAAATGCTTCAGGACGATTTAGAAAAGCAATTAATTATGATGTTTCGTTTTCGTATCAAGAACAAAAAAGAAAATTGAAATCGTATAATTATGAAATTCTTGAAGGTGTTGAACATGATGTAAACAAATTCGAATATGAAAGTCGAAAAGTGTATTATTCGAAAGGGATGTTCAGCAATTTTATCAATAAAAATGATTATTTCGATTTTCAATTTGGTTATGAAATCGATCAAACAAAAGGTTTTGCTTCAACTTCGGCAGGAGAATTTTTCCAAAAACCTATAGAAAGAAAATTAGGAACGTATGATTTTTTTGCTTCTTCTGAAATTAATCTAAATGATAAACTTTCGTTTCGTCCAGGCGCTCGCGTGATGTTTTCGGAGCAATTTGATAAGCAGTATGTGATGAGTTTGAGTGCGAAATATCTATTTGGAAAACAATGGGAATTGCGCGCGATTGTTGGTACTTCACCACGTTTGCCAAATTATGAGGAAATGTATTCGTATTTCGTAGACGTCAATCATAATGTGCAAGGAAACGAAAATCTGAATCCAGAAAAAGGAGTTTCTGCTTTTGTTCACTTAAAAAAGAATTGGAATATCGGAGAAAATAATTCATTAGAGCAAAAAGTATCGTTGTGGAAAATTAATCTGAAAGATAAGATTGATTTGATTGTTGTCGAAGAATCTCCATTGAAATATCAATATCGTAATATTGATAATTATGATGTACAAGGTATTACGTATTTGAATCAATTCAAAGTCCATCAATTTTCGGGAGGAGTTGGTTTTACGTTGACAGGAATCAAGCAAGATATTGATGAAGCAGTTGCTGTAAATTCAGTTAAAAATAAATATTTCTATTCAACGCAAATCAATGCAAATGTTTCGTACACCTTGTCAAAAACCAATACAATTTTCTCATTTTTCTATAAATACAATGGAGCTCAAGAACAATTTGTCTTGAAAAATAATCCGTCAAATACAAGTGAACAAATTTTAGCAAAAGGCAAACAAGAAGCTTTTAACTGGATGGATACGTCAATAAGACAAAGTTTTTGGAACAAAAAACTTAGTTTAACAATTGGTGCAAGAAATCTTTTTGATGTTAAGTATTTGAACAGTTCATCTGGAAATGATGGTGCTCACAGTCAAGTTTCTACGAGTATTTTGTATGGATATGGACGTTCGTATTTCGCTAAACTTACCTTCAATTAAGGAATTAATTAATCAAAAAATCATGAAAAAAATATTTATATATACCCTATTGTTTAGTCTTTCTTTTTGGTGGTCGTGTAATGATGAAAACAATCCAATTGGACAAGATTTTGTTGTTGCTTTTAAGGATGCAAGTATCGATTTTAGTAAGATTGATAATGAGAAAACAATAAATTTAATTTATTCTAAAGTTGCGGAACGAGATGGTGAAATTCATATCAAAGTAACCGAAGATAAAGCAACTTATAATGTCGATTATTCAACTTCTGTTGCAGTTACAAATCAAGAAATTATTATTCCAATCAAAAAAGGTGAAACGTCGACAAGTTTTACGTTCAAGAATTTGATTTATCCATTTGATCGTTCTGATAAAACGATTCAGTTTGAAATTTCAAAAATTGATTATCCATCAGCGATTGTTCAAGGATATTCGTCAACAAAAATCTCTTTCGAAAATTCGATTGGCGGAACAATGGATGTGGAAATTGGCGGACCAAATGAGCAATATCAAGTTTATGTTGACTTAAGTAAAGGAACGCAAACAAAGGTAAAAAGGGATTCTTGGGATTTAGGTTTTTACAATGGAACAAATTTCCGAGTGATGTTAAATACTTCTATTTATATGGCGGTAAAAGCGCTGGACGAAACTGATTTGTCGAAAGTAACAAAAGCATCTGTTGGGAAATTAATCAACGAAGTTGCAGTAGGTACATTTACAGATTCGAACAAAGAATATGTTGACGATCCTACTGGAGATATTTTGAAAACGGCGATTGCGGAAATTAAAGAATCGGATAATCCAGTTTATTTACTGAATTTGGGTTACGAAGTCGGAACTTCAACGCCTGCGGTTGGTTCGGCGGCTGTTGCTGGGAATTCACGCGGTTGGAAAAAAGTGAAATTCATCAAAAAAGATGAGCAATATGTGATGCAATATGCCGATTTAGATGATACGACTTACAAAGAAAAAGTAATAGCAAAAACGACGACGCACAATTTTGTTCACTTCAGTTTTACGACAAATGATATTGTAAATGTTGAACCTCCAAAATTAGAATGGGATTTGAATTTTACAGTTTTCACTAATCTTATTACAGGAAATGGTTCGTATGGATATTCGGATTATGTGGTCAATAATTTGAAAGCAGGTGCAAAAGCTTATCGTGTAGATGTAACCAATGAAATTACCTACGAAAAATTTAATGAAACGATGATTGATGAAACAAAATTTTTAGACGATCAGCGTGCAATTGGAGATTCTTGGCGACAAGTAACTGCTCCTCAAAAATTATTCTCGGATCGATTTTATATCATCAAAGATGCAGAAAATAATTATTACAAAATTAAAATGTTAGCCTTCCTGAATGCTTCTGGCGTGAGAGGTTATCCAAAATTTGAATATAAACTTATCAAATAAATTTATCATAAACATACTCATTATTAGTGGTTAGAATGCGTCAATCCGAGTCATACGGGTCAGAGTGTAATCTCTCGGATTGACTGTTCTAATTCTGAATAACAATTAAAAAATTATTATATCATGAAAAACAAATTTACACTTTTAGCAACAATCATTCTAACATCTGTTGCAATAAATGCACAAACGATAAAAGGTGAGGTCACAATGGGCGCTGCTTATGCAAAGGATGTTTATTACGGATTGGCAGATCAATCGACAAATTCTGTAAATAGAAGCGATTGGGATATTTCATTTTATCGAAAATCAAATATGTCGACAGGAATTCGAGTGAATGATGGCGCAGGAATTCAGGTGTACGAAGCATCAAATGATTTATCGAAATGGAATGCAATTGATGTAGCAAATTTATCGTCTTGGACTGCTTTGTATAATTCGGATACAGATTGGCAAGATGGGGCTTTCAATAATGGTTCTGCGACGTATGGTTGGGGCGATTATAGTATTGCAAATCATTACGTAAATGGTTCTATCATTTTTGTCTTGAAATATGCAACAGGAGAATATGTGAAATTGAAAATAGATAATTTAGCAGCTCCTTTAGGCGAATATAATTTTACGTATTCTAAATTGATAAATGGAACTTGGTCTGCTGATACAAAAGTAAATCTTCCACACAAAACCAATCCAACAAATTTGTTCAATTATTATAGTTTATTGACTGATAAAGCGGTTACACCAGAGCCAGACCAAAGTAAATGGGATTTGAAATTTACAAAATATGTTACACCACTTACAACAAATGAAGGTGATGTTGTGATGTATACGGTAACGGGAGTTTTGCAAAGTGATTTGATCAAAGTAGCGAAAACAGAATCTGGAAATCCTACTGATGATACGACTTACGTAGCAGATATTAATGCAGTTGGATATAATTGGAAAACCTTATCAGGTTGGTCTTATGTTGTAAATCCGACGAATCATTTTATCAAAAATACATCTACAAATCAGATTTATAAATTGGTTTTCAAAACGTTTGAAGGAACTTCTACAGGAAAAATGACATTCGATTACGAAAATGTAACAGCTAATTTAGGAACAACAGAATTAGCCAAAACGAAATTTGAGATTTATACGACTTCTCAACCGAAAACAATTGGTTTAGTGTACAATTCGCAAGAAGCGAAATCGTCTCCATTAAATATTCAGATTTATGCGATAAATGGACAATTGGTGCATCAAGAAAGCTATCAACCAACGTCATCATTTACAAATAAAACAATACAATTAAGTAAACTTTCGGCTGGAATTTACATCATAAAAGTACAATCTGCCGATAAAGTTGAAACGAAAAAAATAGTTTTGAAATAAAGTTTTGAGTACTTTATTTGTCTCTTTGTGTGAGGTCGTCTAGAAAGGCGACCTTTTTTTATTATGTGATTTTATAATGCTTTAAAAATTGATAAGTTAGAAAGAATTGTAAAGTTGGTTATTAGATTTTACTTTCGCAAATTTTAGACTAATCAAAAATGAAAAAAGCGTAAATATTTCTAAAAATATAAATGTTATGAATGGTTCTATTAACTCTTCATTCAGTAAATATTTTGAGATGGTAATTTGAAGTATAAATAAAGGTGTTATTGTACAGAATAAAACTAAACGTGTAAAATTTAATTTATTATCAAACACTAAATTTTGAAAAGAAAACTTGAATAAATAGACAAAAACATATATGAGTCCAAATATAACAGGAACAATAAAATCTACAATAAATAGATCAATATGATCAAGAAAGATGGTTTTTAGAAGAGTAAAAAATAGTGTAAATCCTACTGAAAAAATCAACATACTTAATATATAAGGTTTAAAAATGAATTTTATTTTTTCTTTTGTCGTTAGCATAATCAAATATATAAAACTCTTGATGAAAGACTAAATTATAGTACAATAAAAACCCGATTAACATTTTCTATTAATCGGGTAAAATATTTAGTGTGAAATATAAAATTTGGTAAGATTCTTCTTAATTCAATTCAGCAACAATCTCGCGCCATTGCTCCAATTCAGGGATACCTGGTTTTCTTTTTCCAAAGAATTGAACAATAATTTCGCCTTTATCGTTAAAAACTTCAATCGCTGTTACAATACCGTCTTCAGTAGGTTTTCTAACAATCCAAGTAGAGGCAATTTTTGACATATCCAAATGCATATTAAAATCTGGATCTAAAATATTGAACCAGTTTTCGTGCCACATCGTACGTTTAATTTCACCAGTATGAATCTGAATATTTCCTTTGTTTCCTGTGAAAACCATGATTGGCGTTTGCGTTTCGGCAGATTTTTCTAAGAACTGAACAATTGCTTCATTCGAAATTTGTTTTGCATGATAATCTGTCGGAGCCAAACGCAACGCTTGCGTACGTGTAACGCCGAATTTGTGCAACATCATAAAGAAATTGTGCGTGTCTTTCAACTCAACCCAAGCTTGTTGAAAACCTTCAACATCAATCTCGTTATCAGGTTTTTCTGTAACATTATTTTCGATGATTTCTGTTGCAGGAATAGTTTGTTGATCTTCGTCTTTGTATTTCTCAACCAATGCATCAAAGACTTCTACATTACTTTGCGGAACCAAATATATTTTGTGAATTGCTTCACCATCTTTCCCGAAAAATTGTAAACTTTTGCGTTCTCCATGTTCAGATTTTTCTACAACAGCAAAAGCTGTTTTCCAATGATTCAAGAAAATTCGCATATCAATATCTTCCCCAACAAAAAGTTGTGCGTGAGGCGAAGAAAAATCAGGATTCAGATAAATACCTTTGCGTTCGTGCACACATTCGTTGTTGCGCGTCAAAGCCATCACTTTTCCAAGTGACTCTATCTCTTGTAAAATCGCAGCAAATTCAGGTTTTAATTTTGTAACATTATCACCTAATTGTGTTGCTAAAAGTTCCATTTCGCTAACGCCAAGTTCTTTCGCTGCGTTACGTATTCTAATTTTAGGTTGATTTGCTTTCAAATCTTCCCATTGTTGTTTTAAATCTGTAAGTGTGTTCATTGTAATTGTTTTTTTACCGAATAAAATAAGTGGTTTTTGGTCGATTGGATTTTTACAAATGGTACAAGGAAATCTATAAATTTTGGAAATGATTTCTGGTCGGAAAACCTTTTCTGGACTGTCTTGATAAACAATTTTTCCTTTGTTCATTAAGATCACTTCATCAGCAAACTGAGAAGCCAAATTAAGGTCGTGCATCACCAAAATTACTAAGTTTCCTTTTTGTTTAAAATCATTCAGAATTTCTAACAAATTAAATTGATGAGAAACGTCCAAATTATTCAAAGGTTCGTCTAATAATAGTAGTTTTTGATTGACTTCATTTTCCAATTGCACAAAAACGCGCGCCAAATGTACACGCTGTTTTTCGCCACCAGAAAGATGAATGTAATCCCTGTCTTTTAAATGATTGATATCGGTTTTGGTCATCCAATAATCAACCGCATTGATGTCTTGTTGTTGAGGTGAATTTTGGAAATATGGATAACGTCCCATTAGCACAACTTCCTTCACTGTTAGTGGAATATCAGTTGGTTGATGTTGCGAAAATTTAGCTTTATGTTGCGGTAAATCTTCTTTTTTCCAATTTTTTAAGGCAATGTCTTTTAGTCGAATTAGGTTAGCATTTGGTTCAATTTCATTCGCGATATAGCTCAATAAAGACGATTTTCCTGCACCGTTTGGTCCAACGATTGCAATCATTTTTCCTGCTTTTGCATCAAATGAAATCGTATCTAAAATCTTGAATGATTTGTGTTGATAATTAATATTTTCTACCTTTAACATTACAATGATTTTTTATAATTCATTAAAATTGAAATAAAAACTGGTGCGCCCATTAACGAAGTTAAAATTCCGATTGGAATTTCGGATGGAGCAACCAATGTTCGACTGATTGTATCTGCAACAATGACTAAAATTGCGCCTAAAAATGCAGATAAAGGAAGAATGATAACATAATTTGATTTGAAGATTAAGCGTAAAATATACGGAACGATTAATCCTACAAATCCTATTGTTCCTGTAAAAGAAACAATTGTTCCGACCAATAAAGCTGAAAAAACAATGATCTGTCTTTTCGTTTTTTCGACATTAATACCCAAATGTTCAGCATCTTTTTCGCCTAACATCATCGCGTTTAGTATTTTTCCTTTTCCAATTAAAAAGTAAAAACTTACACTAATCACGATTGTTAAAATTAAGATTTTGTCCCAGTTGGCACTCGCAATACTACCTAATGTCCAAAATGTTAGATTGCGTAATTCTTCTTCTGATGATAGATAGGTTAACAATCCGGTTGCAGATCCGCATAAAGCAGAAATGGCAACTCCGGCTAACAGTAAAATGGTGATATTTGTTTTTTGATGATGTGAAGAAATTTTATACACAAAAATTGTGGAACACATAGCGCCGACAAATGCCATCAAACTAAGCAATGAGTAATGGATAATTTCTGGAACAAAATCTTTGATATATCCTCCCAAAACAATTGTAATTGCAGCAAATAAAATACTTCCTGATGTTATTCCAATCAAGTCTGGAGAAGCCAACGGATTTTTGAAAATACCTTGTAGACAAGTTCCAGCAACCGCCAAACCAGCACCAACCAAAATAGACATAATAATACGTGGTAATCGTAAATCGAAAAGCACATAATAATCGCTGTCGTTGATGGCAGTTCTATTGGTAATCGCTTTATTGATGATGGATAGGATGGATTCGTTAAATTGATAAACACCCAGAAATAATGCAAGAATTGCAAGACCAAAGATGCTTAAGCTTAACAAAGAAAGATGTATTCTAATTTGCGGATACATATTGTTTTAGACTTTTTTATTTTTGAAGTAATTGATTTAATTGCGCTGCTGCTTGTCCGACACGTGGTCCAAATCCAGAAACCAATTGACCATCCATCGCGATGATTTTTTTGTTTTTTCCTGCATTTGTAGAAGCTACACCTTCTAATTTTAATACGCCGTCAACGCCACCAATACTTTCTAAGCCTTTGTCAAACATCAAAATATAATCAGGATTTGATTTTACAACCGCTTCTGGCGTTAATGGTTTGAAATCTTCAAATTCTGTAATGGCATTTTGTCCACCAGCAATTCCAATAATTTTTTCCATTGGTGTGTTTGTTCCAGCAACCATCAAGTTTCCTGCTCCACGAGCGTATATGAACAATACTTTTGGTTTTGTAGCTAAAGGTTTTACAGCTTTTAAATCTGTATCAATTTTAGTAGTAATAGCATCAAAATCTTGTTTATTTAGAGAAGTTGCAACCGTTTTTACTAACTTTTTCGTTCCTTCAACTGAATAATCTTGTTTGATAATTTCAGTTTGAATTCCAGCATTTTTTAGTTGTGCAATTTGTTCTGGATTCAAGTCTTTATCCGTTGCATATACTTTTGTTGGTTTCAAAGCCAATAAAGCCTCTATTGACAAAGAACGAGTATGTCCCAAATCTGTCGCTTTTTCCTTTACAGAAGCAGGGTAAGTACTTGTAACGTCAACACCAACAAGGTTATTTTCTTCTCCTAAATCAGCTAAAATTTCAGTAATCGCTCCATTTAAAGAAACAATTTTTTCGTTCGAAATCGTGTTCTCTGTTTTTACCTCTTCAGTCGATTCATTTTTAGCTTCTTTATTCGTGCAGCTTGCTAATAGAGCTAATATTGCAGTAGAAATAAATAGTTTTTTCATTATTATTTGTATTAAGTCTAAATTAAAATACAAATATTAGGAAAAAGATTTAGTTAGACAATATTTATTTAGAATAATTTAAAATAAATATATGCAATTAAAATTAATTGATCTGTAAATATTGTTTTAGAGATAAAAGTAATTTGATAATAATCATAGAATTGGAGAGAATAATTGTTTTTTAGTTTGTAATAAAAAATCTAAATTAGTTTTTTTAATGTGGGAAGAAATGATGAAGATTGCAATTATTAGTGACATTCATGGAAATTTATTGGCTTTGAATGAAGTTTTAAAGGATATTAAGGATAAGAATATCAATCAAATTTATTGTTTAGGAGATTTAGTTGATTTTGCACCTTGGAGTAATGAAGTTATTTCTTTTTTTATCAAGAATAAAATTCCATGTTTATTAGGAAATCACGATGACCGAATTGCTTTAGATTTACCTTTATTTCCGCTTTTACATCATGACGATATTGAAACTAAAAATAGATTTGAAGCAATTAATCATAGTAAAAGAACCATTAGTTTAGAACATAAAGAATGGTTAGGTAATTTGCCTTATCAACTTGAATTGGTATTTAAAACAGGGAATTCGTTTAAGAAAATATTACTTGTTCATGCAAGTTTAGAGACCAACGACCAATATGTTTATGAAACCGATGACAAGCAAATGATGTATTCTTTTTTGAAAGATAAAAATATAGATGCTTTGGTGATGGGGCATACGCATCAATCTTATATTCAACAGGTTTCGAATATTTTATTCATAAATAGTGGTTCTGTAGGCAGAAGCAAGGAAGATGATAGGAAAGCAACTTATACAATTCTAACTTTGGATGAGCAGAAGATTGAAGCTGAAATTGTCAAGGTTGATTATCTAATAGAAGAAGTCGCATCTGCTATTTATTCGAGTGATATTCCTGATTTTTATGGTGATTTTTTATTAAAGAAATAATCTTGGTTTTGATGCAATCAAGAATTTATAGAGGTGTCTTTTTTAAGAGGAATAATTAATTTGAAAATGAAGATGATAACTCCAATGATTTGAATAATGGAAGCTAAAAATAACATCAAATTTGCAGAAATAATAAAGTAAAAATGTGTGATTTTACACAAAATGCCAATAATAAATAGAATTGAACCACAAAGGAAAACAATTAATGGAAATGCAAATTTCATAGTTTTTAAACTTTTAAAATTCCTCTAAAACCACGAGCTGCATAATAAGATTGTGCGCCGTTGTGATAAATAAAAATAGTTCCGTAACGATAATCGCCAAATATAGCGCCGCCTAATTCTCTAATTTTTTCAGGAGTTTTTAACCAACTTGAGGTTTTTTGATCTACAATTTCTACAGCTTGCAACAAACGATATTCTTCTTCGGTCAATAATTCAATTTTCATACTTTTTGCAACATCTATCGCATTATTTTTTGGTTGATGCTCTTTGCGAGACGTCTGTCCTTCGTAATCATACGCTAAACTTCTACGATCTTTCGGACTTTCTGCCGAACAATCTACAATATAATACTCGTCTGTTTTATCCTCATAAAAAATAATATCAGGTTCACCACCAGTAATTTCCATTTGATGCAAACACCAAATTTTTTCAGGTTGATTAATGATACTTTCTTCTATTTTTTGCCAATCTAAATCTTGATGTCGATGCATATTTTTCTCAAAACGTTCTTTCAAAATCTGAATGCAGTTATTTTGTTCTATTGGAGTTAGTTCTTTTTTTGTCATAGAATTTATTGTTTTGAGAAATTATTTTTCTAACCAAATATATTCAAAAAACAGATGATTTTGGTAATTCATTTATAAAGAATAGGTTAATGAAAAATGAGTAATCTGAAAATTATATACATCATCTTGCAAATTGTATAATCTTTTGAGCTGAAGTTGTACGAAATTTGTAACATAAGATTTTGTAAATTTAAGTGAAATAAATCGCTCAAATTTGAAGAATATATTATGGAAAATACAAGTAAATTATTTATAAAAAATATGGTTTGTCATCGCTGTAAAGTAGTGGTTGGACGAATTTTGAAGATGAATAACATCGAAACAAATCATATCGAATTGGGAGAAGTTGAATTGAAAAATCCGATAAATTCTAATCAATTAGAATTGGTTCGAAATGAATTGGAAGAGGTTGGTTTTGAGTTGATTGATGATAAACGTAGCAAGTTGATTGAACAAATTAAAACATTGATTATTCAATTGGTTCATCAAGAAAATAACGAACTGAAAGTTAATTTATCTGATTATTTGAGCGAACAAACGAAGTTAGATTATAAATATATTTCGAATCTTTTTTCGGAAATGGAAGGGCAAACAATTGAGAAATATTTTATTCAACAAAAGATCGAAAAAGTCAAAGAATTAATGATTTATGATGAATTATCGTTGAGCGAAATTGCGTTTCAATTGAATTATTCGAGTGTAGCACATCTTAGTGCACAATTCAAAAAAGTAACTGGTTTAACGCCTTCTGTTTTCAAACAATTGAGCAAACATACGCGTCGACCAATTGATAAAATCTAAATTAAAAATCATGAAAAAATATAGTTTTTTAGTTATCGGAAGTTTTCTTGCTTTTGCTGTAAATGCACAGTTTAAAAATCAAGAAACCAAACAATTTCAAGTGAAAGGAAATTGTGCAAATGCAAAAGAATTAATTGAAAAAGCGGGAAATCAAGCTCGAATTTCGAAAGTAGATTTTGATGTAAACACACAAACAGCTTCGATTTCGTATAATAAATCAAAAACAAATTCGAACGAAATCTTGAAAAACATCGCGCTAGCAGGTTTTGATAATGCAGAGTATATGGCGCCTGATGAAGCTTATGCGAAATTGGAAAAAGATTGTCAATATTCTCGTGATAAAAAAATGGTGATGAATCATCAAGAAATGGATCATCCTAATCATAATCAAACTGAAACTTCTCAACAAAAAAATCAATTGTCGCACGTTTTTGATGCTTATTTTTCATTGAAAGATGCTTTTGTAAAAGCAAATGAAAGTGAAATCTCGAAACAAATTACTGTATTTTCTAAATCAATTTCTACTGTAGAAATGGGTAAACTTTCGCATGAATCGCATATGGTTTGGATGGAAGTTTTGAATGATTTAGAAGCAACTTCGAAACAATTATCTCAAGAAAAAAATATTGAAAAACAACGTTCAACTTTTGCAAAATTGTCACAACCAATGTACAAATTAGCTCAAAAAGCAAATCTTGGTTACACGGTTTATTATCAAAATTGTCCGATGTTTAATGGTGGTTCGAATTGGTTGAGTAAAGATTCAGATATCAAAAATCCTTTCTACGGAAATATGATGTTGACATGCGGAAGCACAGTTGAAACATTGAAATAATAATTAAAAAATAGAATGAAAATGAAGAATTTAAAGATAGTTTTAGGCGTTTCAATATTAAGTATTTTTGTATTAACATCTTGTCAAAATAAAACAGAAGAACCAGCAGTTACTGCTCACGAAGAACAGATGTCAGATATGATGCAACCTTCGCAAACAATGGCTTACAATGTAGGAGATAAAGTGCCGAATAAGCAAGTTTGTATGGTGAACAATGCCTATATGGGCAAAGATCAGTTTGAAGTTCCTTATGATGGAAAAACGTATTATGGATGTTGTAATATGTGTGTAGAAAGAATTCCGAATGATGAAACTGCGCGTAAAGCAAAAGATCCTTTTACAGGAAAGGAAATTGATAAAGCGAATGCGTATATCGTTTTGAAAGATCAACAAGGAAATGTTGATTATTTCGAAAATGAGGAGAATTATAAGAAGTTTAGTCAATTATAATCAATCATTCACATGAGGAAATTACTTTGTTTACTTTTTATTCCGTCGGTGATTGCTTTACAAGCACAAAAACGTGTGGAATACGATTTATATGTACGTGATACCATTGTTAATTTTTTAGGAAAAGAGAAAAGAGCGATTTCGGTAAATGGTCAAATTCCTATGCCAACTTTGGAGTTTACGGAAGGTGATACGGCTGTCATTCGTGTACATAATAAATTGAACGAAGATACTTCGTTGCATTGGCACGGCGTGTGGTTGCCAAATAAAGAAGATGGGGTTCCGATGTTGACACAAATGGGAATCAAACCTGGCGAAACGTACACGTATTCATTTCCGATTATTCAGAACGGAACGCATTGGTACCACAGTCATTCGGGGTATCAAGAACAAATTGGGATGTACGGTTCGATGATTTTGAAGAAACGCGAAAATGATCCCACTTTCCGAAAAGGAATTGATGATTTACCTACAATTCCTGTAATGTTGAGTGAATGGACAGATCTTAATCCAAAAAATATTCAGCGAATGTTGCATAATGCAAACGATTGGGCGGGAATCAAAAAAGGTTCAACGCAAAGTTATGCTGAAGCAATTCGAGAAGGGCATTTCAAAACAAAATTGACCAACGAATGGAAGCGTATGTTGGCAATGGATGTGAGCGATGTTTATTATGAAAAATTCTTGATAAATGCCCAGAATGAAAGTCAACTGAAACAATTCAAAGCAGGAGATAAAGTACGTTTACGAATTTCGAACGGTGGCGCATCAACTTATTTTTGGTTGCGTTATGCGGGAGGAAAAATTACGGTTGTAGCAAATGATGGAAACGACGTAGAACCTTTAGAAGTTGATCGTTTGATTATTGGCGTTTCCGAAACCTATGATGTCGTAGTTACAGTTCCCGAAGGTGGTTTATCGTACGAATTTCAAGCGACTTCTGAAGACAGAACGGGCTCGGCTTCGTTGTTCATTGGTGAAGGAAAGAAACAATTGATGGAACCACTTCCGAAATTGAAGTATTTTGAAGGAATGAAAATGATGAACGACATGATGAATATGGATGGAACAATGAACGATATGGGCATGAAAATGAGCTTGCAGCAAATGGACATGAATACCGTGATGTATCCTGAAATTTCTGGTGAAGCGAAAAAGAAATCTAAAAAATCAAAGAAAGATTCGGCAGAAAATCATCAAGAAATGAATCATTCGGAAATGGGAGAAATGGATCATTCTTCGCATGAAAATTTATCATCAAATATCACAACATTGAATTATGGAATGCTAAAATCACCTGAAAATACAACACTTCCGAAAGATGCTCCTGTAAAAGAATTACGTTTTGAATTAACGGGAAATATGAGTCGTTATGTATGGAGTATGGATAACAAAGTATTTTCAGAATCGGATAAAATTCCAGTCAAAAAAGGCGAAATTCTGCGTATTACTTTATACAACAATTCGATGATGCGTCATCCGATGCATTTACATGGTTTTGATTTTCGTGTCATCAACAAAAATGGTGAATATTCTCCGTTGAAAAATGTGTTGGATATTATGCCGATGGAAACAAATGTCATCGAATTTCAGGCAAATACAGAAGGTGATTGGTTTTTTCATTGCCATATTTTGTATCACATGATGGGCGGAATGAACCGCGTTTTTGAAGTTGGAGATTATCAAAATCCGAATTTACCAAACAAAAAACATGCGTATAAAATGTTACAAATGGAAAGTAATATGAAGCATGTAATGGCAGAAAATGATTTTGCAACAAATGGGTTAGATGGTATGTTGATGGTGCAAGATGCACGTTGGGCATTGACTTCGGAATGGAGTATAGGTTACAAACCAGAACACGGTTACGAGGTTGAAACACATTTGGGACGTTTTATAGATCGAAATCAATGGTTTCAGGTTTTTGTAGGATTTGATTGGAATCAACATAAAATGTTAGCGGAACACGGAAATATAGAAAAGAATATTTTTGGTCAAAAAACTGATCGAAACAAAGGATTATTCAGTGCAGGTTTTGTGTATAAATTACCAATGTTGATTGATTTTCAGACCGAAATTTATCATACAGGAAAAGTTCGTTTGCAATTTATGCGCGAAGATATTCCAATCTCAAAACGAGTTCGCGCTGGTTTTATGTGGAATACCGATAAAGAATATATGGGTGAATTGAGCTATATCTTAAACAGAAATATGCATATCAGAACTCATTACGATAGCGATATGGGATTTGGTGTAGGATTGCGATTGGTTTATTAGAAATATAAATAGTACAAAACAAAAAGCTTCGAGAATTTTCTCGAAGCTTTTTTATGTTTTTATAATTTTTAAAAGATTAATTCATTGCTTTTAATTCATTCAAGAAATCAACAATATCTTGTCCAGAATAATCCGCCATTCCCATTGTTGTATGTGCAATATTTCCTTTCTTGTCCAAAATAACAGTTGTTGGTAAAGAACCATTAAAAAACTCAGTTGGAATAGATGAATTTGGATAAACGACAGGCAACGATAATTTTTTACGTTCCATAAATTTTGCCACTTTATCACGTTTTCCTTCCACTTCAACCGTCAAAATAACGATGTCTTTGTCATCTTTTACTTTGTCATACAATTTTTGAATTGATGGCATTTCCGCAATACAAGGAGGACACCAAGTAGCCCAAAAATTCATGAAAACAACTTTACCTTTCAAATCTTCCATGTTGATTGCTTTTCCATCAGCATATACCATTTCGAACGTATAATTTGCTTCAGATTTTGGTTGAGTTGTTGGTTCAACTTTTTCTAATTTCGGTTCAAATAAGCCTAATTTCATTAAACCTTGTTGCATCATTGCTTTTGCTTCTGGCACAAAAAGTAAGACCAAAGCCAGCGCTCCTATAATAATTGTTGAGTAATTTCTTTTTAACATTGCTATAAATTTGTTATTGTTTGTTCCCATTGTAATCCGCTTATATCGGTTAAAACTACTTTGTGAATTTTGTCTGAAATATCAAAATTCAGATTTGCTTTCGCTCCCAAAGGTAACACCAAACTGTGTTTGTGCGGTGTAACTTTTGATACATAATAATTCGAAATTTGTTGTTTGTCCAAATTTGATAACTCTTTCATATCCAAACTTTCAATTATTTCATTTTGATGATTATGAAAATCGATTTGAATCAAAAAAGAGCCATAAACATCCGCGCCTTCTATTCGCATTACATCAAATGAAACCTTGTTTTGATGTTGTTTTAAATTTGAGATTTCTACTTTTGGTTTGACAGATTTATTGTGCAAAGTTCCGTAAACTCCACCATGAAAAACCTGATTTGTAAACAAAGTAACGAATAAAATAAAAAAACTAAAACCTATAAAATAAGGTCTATATTTTTGGAATGAAATCGAATTCCAATTATTTTCTTGTTGAATAAATTGGTTTTTATTGAAGAAATAATCCAACGAAATTTTTCCTGAACCAGCCTGAAATAGCGTAAAACCTCCAGCTAATCCTAAAACACCAATTTGCCATTCATCCAGACAAGTTGTACCAATCCAGCCGGAACCAAGTAAAATTCCCATTGCCAAAAAGAAAACGGCTATACTCATGATTCGTGTTTTGTAACCAAGCATTAAGAGTAAGCCTACAACGCCTTCTACAATGGTGAAAATCCACATATTCCAAAGCAACGCTTCAGGATTTTCGACTAAATATTGAATAAGTGGTTTGATGAAAAGGGCATTTGGTAAAAAATGATTGAATTTTTCGCCAATATAACCCGCAGCTTCTGGATCGAGTTTATTTTCTAAAATTAAACGCCTCCAAAAGGCAGAAAAGTACGTCCAACCAATGACTAAACGTAACGCCAATACAGCATTACCCATTGATAAAACAGATTTATTTTGCATGAATTTTTATATAAGTGATTGAATATTGTTGTCTAAATTAATTAAGGAAAATTAAGACATCAACGAATACTTCAATTGCTTATACAACAGATAAAAAGGTATTTTTGGTGATTGAATTTCATTCGAATCAATATCTTCTTCGATTAATGAAGAACGTGCTAACCCAATGAAATGAATAGATGAATCTGGTAAATCAAAATTCGGAACATCAAGATTTTTTGTCGATTTTTTAATCGTTTCAAACTTGACAACCGAACATGAATTCGAATGATTTTGATTAATTTTGACTTGAGAAGTTTTCGTTTGATGAACATTTTCTACGTCCAAAATCGTATGAATAGAAGCTTTAATGCTACATGGTGTAAGTAGCACAAAAATTGAAGAGATGATTAAAACGAAACTTCTAAAATTCATGGAACGAAACTAATCATTAATTTTCAATAAAAACCAATTCACAATTAAACTTTAAGAAATTATTAGAATTTCTATCTTTGTCTTGATGAAAGAAAAACCACTATTTTTTGTTTTAATAATTCTAACACTTTTACTTTTTGTTTTGAGTTTAAGTGTTGGAAAAGTCTCGATTTCTTTCATCGAAATTTTTAATGTGTTTTCTGGTCACTCAGACGAAATGTTGCATAATCTTGTTCTTAATTTTCGTTTACCAAAATCATTAACTGCTTTATTGGTCGGAATTTCGTTGCCAATTTCAGGTTTTTTAATGCAAGAATTATTCAAAAATCCGTTGGCAGAACCTTCTGTTTTGGGAATAACTTCGATGGCAAGTTTAGGCGTTGCGATTGTGATTTTTCTTTTTTCGATGATTGGTTTAGAAGAATTTCTTAATAATCCTTGGATTACAATTATAGCTTCATTTTTGGGCGCAATTGTTGCGTTGTTTTTGGTTATTTCATTATCATTTCGTGTCAAATCATCGGCATCTTTGGTGATTATAGGATTTATGATTGCAGGTTTAGCAGGCGCATTAATAGGCATGATGCAATATTTTGCTCCTTCCGATAAAATAAAAGCGTATTTAGTTTGGGGATTTGGCTCATTAAGCGGATTGTCTTGGGAACAATTAAGCGTTTTTGGTTTATTTGTTTTGAGTGGAATCATCATTTCATTATTTGCTTTACGTGGAATTACAGCCTTGTTATTGGGCGAAAAATATGCACAATCATTAGGAATTAATATCAAAAAATTACGTTTTACAATTTTAATTTCAACAGCTTTATTAACGGCTTCAGCAACGGCTTTTGCAGGTCCAATTAGTTTTATTGGATTGGCAGTTCCACATATTTGTAGAACATTGTTACGAACAGGTGATATGAAAATTTTGTACCGATGGATTTTCGTTTCAGGTATATTTTTCATGTTATTATTCTCGATTTTGACCGAAGTTTTTCCGTTCGGAACGTTACCGATTAATATCATTACCGCGTTGTTTGGAGCTCCAATTGTCATTAGTATTTTGTTGAATAATAAAAACGAAGTGCGATGAAAAATACCATTTTGAAATTAGAAAATCTTTCGGTTGGATATGGTTCAAAAGAAATTGTTTCAACCATAAATGCGAGTATAAATTCGAATGAATTAGTTGCTGTTTTAGGTAAAAATGGTGCAGGAAAATCAACGTTGATTAATTCGATTTTAGGTTTTCAGAAAACACTGAATGGAGAAATTTATTTAGAAAATAATTCGATCAAAAAATTATCTTCTCAAGAAATTGCGCAGCAAATTGCAGTTGTTTTACCACGTTTGTCGATTGTTCCAAAAATTAAAGTTTCGGAATTGGTTGCGATGGGACGTTTGCCTTATCACAAGGTTTTGAAAAAGATTTCTGAGGAAGAACAAAACCTAATTGATGAGGTTTTAGAATTGGTTGGAATTTCGAATTTGGCAAATCAATTTGCGAATGAAATCAGCGAAGGTCAATTGCAATTGGTGATGATTGCGCGCGCGTTGTGTCAAGATGCGAAATTGGTTATTTTGGATGAACCAACATCAAATTTAGATTTAGCGAATCAATATCGAATTTTCAATTTACTGAATGAGTTAAAATTGAAAACGGATAAATCATTTCTGATGATTACGCACGAAGTTGATTTTGCTTTAGAAAAAGCGGATAAAATTTGGTGGATTGAAAACGGAAATTTGTTTGAAAATATTCCAGAACAAATGGCTTTTGAACATCAAATTATTCAAAAATTATCCAACCAAAATTTAACGTATGATGAAAAAAATAATCGTTTTTCAACACAAAAATCATTTTCTAAAACGATTGGTGTAAAAGGAAATTCGGAATTGGCTTTTTGGGTAAAAAATGCCTTAATTCGAAATGGAATTTCTGTCGAAAATAATGCGGAAAATCATATTGAAATCACAGAAAATAACATCATCTTTGATGGAATAAAGTTTGAAACGATAGAAGAAATTGTAAATTTTGTACAACATTATGAAAAATATAATTGTAACGGGAGCGAGTAGAGGAATTGGTTTTGAATTGGCAAAACAACATTTGGAATTAGGAAATCGAGTGTTGACAGTCTCTCGAAATGTAGATAAATTGAAGGAATTAACAGCTTTTGCAAAAGAAAATCAATATCAGTTTATCGGTGTTGATTTGGCTAATTTTGATGAGATTTCAGAGGTTTTGAAAGCTGTGGAATCTTGGAATAAAGTAGATGTTTTGTACAATAATGCGGGAGTTTGTATCAACAAACCATTCATAGAAATGCAACAAGAGGATTTGTTAACTTCTTGGCAAATTAATTTTATAGCACCATACCGATTGATACAGGTTTTGATGCCAAAATTTGATACATCTTCTCATGTAGTTAATATTTCGACAATGGGAGCAGTACAAGGTTCGGTGAAATTTCCAGGTTTGTCTGTTTATTCGTCTTCAAAATCTGCAACGGTTAATTTGACTGAATTGTTGGCAGAAGAATTGAAAGATCATGGACCAAGAATAAACGCTGTGGCGTTGGGAGCGGTGCAAACAGAGATGTTGGAGGAAGCTTTTCCGGGCTATATTGCGCCTTTGCAACCAGATGAAATGGCCGAATATTTGGTCGATTTTGGATTGAATGGTTGGAAATATTTCAACGGAAAAATTCAACAAGCTTCTATTTCTACTCCTTAGGAAAAATAGAATTTAGATAAATAATAAAATCCAACTTTGTGAAAAGTTGGATTTTTTTTAATGCTATTTATTTAAAATTGATTGTAACTAAAAAATAATGTGGAATTTTGAAATGTTCGCCCAATTTTTCTGGTGCAATATCTGATTGAGCAACTTCACAATATGAACCTGAACCATCTGGATGAATTGTAGGAGTGAGAATAGCAAATACTGCATTTTTCTTATTTGGATTGATTGTTAATTCTTTTTTCTCTCCAAAAAAATCTTTTAAAGCATATTTATCTGAATCATTCATAAGATTGAAATATGATTTTTTTGTTCCAAAAAGATTACTCCTAATATATGTTTTAAGTTTTCCATCACTCATTTTGAAAAAGAATTTTAATGATAATGAGTTTGAATTAATCTTGAAATAATCAGATTCTGAAGAGTCAAAAAGTAACTTTTTAGTAGTTAATTTTCCATTTTTATATTCTTCAAGATTAATTTGATAATTCTTTCCGTTTAGTAAATCTCCTTCAAAATTTAAAGTTTCGATATAAATATTTTCAAAATCAATGATATCTTGAATTTCACCATTATCGCTTCCATATTTATACGTCATTTTTATTGTATTTTGACTGAAAGCAAAATTTGAAATTAAGAATAAAGAGAAAATAAATTTTAATAATTGCTTCATTTTTATAGTTTTAATGATATTCTATAATGACGCAAAAATTAAATAAATGTTGCATTTAATATAAAAGAAATTGATAATTAATACGATTCAAAAACTCGTTTTCTAAAAATATACATCAACGGAAAACTGCGTAAAAACATCCAAATTCCGAATGCAATCCAGATTCCATAAATATTTAAACCAAAGTAATCTGCAAGATAAATGGTTGGTAGAAAACCAAAAAATGTTGCGATAATTAAGTTGTTTCGCAAGAGTTTTGCATCGCCCATTCCCTTGAAAAATCCATCAAAAATATAAGCCAATGTGTTGATTGGTTGCATCAGTAAAACCATCCAAAATACCGAATTGAAAATGGTCAAAACATTTGGATCTTGATTGAAAATTTGCCCAATTTGATTATAAAAAATGAAACAAATAGCAATTAAAATACATGCAATTAAAACAGAATATTTAGAAATATTTTTGCTTAAAATCCAAAGTTTAGAATAATTTCGTTCGCCTTGTAATCGTCCTGCCATTGCATTTCCAGCGCCAGCATATCCATCGATAAAAAATGAAAAAAACAACCAAATATTCATCAAAATACTTTGAGCTGCGATATAATCTTTTCCATAATCGGTGGCATAAGAATTGGCAAGAAAAAATGCAACATTCAGTGAAGCTGTTCGCAAAA
The DNA here is from genome assembly GCF_002426075.1 of Empedobacter sp. UBA5528. Lineage (NCBI taxonomy): Bacteria > Pseudomonadati > Bacteroidota > Flavobacteriia > Flavobacteriales > Weeksellaceae > Empedobacter > Empedobacter sp. UBA5528. The sequence goes on from NZ_DINY01000003.1 coordinate 28,862, forward strand.
TAAAATTGAAACTTAAGTTGACATATTTCTTAAAAAGTGGATGAATGGTTTTTCCTGGATTTAATCCAAATGAAGTTTTCGTGAAATAGTAGTAAAACGCCATAATTACCATAATCAATTGCGCAATTAAACTTGCATAAGCAGCGCCTTTAATATGATAAGCGGGGATTATCCCATTTACTCCAAAGATTAGAATATAGTCTAAAAAGACATGAACAAATGCAGCTGTTAAACTACATTTCATTGCCCAAACGGTGTTTTGCATTCCTCTAAATGCTCCAAAAAGAGTGAGCGAAATAAGTGTTAATGGAAAACCAAATGCTCTGATTTTGTAATAATCTACTGAAAATTGAAGAACCAAATCTTTTGCATTGTACAACTCGAATAGATTTTGTGCAAAAAAATACGTTGGAACAAAAATAAGTAAACTCAAAAATATATTGAAATACATCGCTTGCGGAACTAAAGTTTTGAGACTTTCCAATTTATTTGCTCCAAAACTTTGCGAAACCAAAGACGAAATAGAGGTTTTGGTTTGGGCAACAATCCAGATAATTCCTGAAAGAAAAGAACCAACTAAACCAGTAGCAGCAAGTGCTTCAACCGAATATTCTTTTACATTACCCACCATAGCAATATCGGTTAAGGTAATAAGAGATTCGGCAATTCCCGAAAAAATCGCAGGAATCGCTAATTGATTAATTTGTTTGAACGTAATTCTATCCGAAACCAAACTCATTTCGAAGAATTATTTTTTTATGCGTTTGTACGGAGGTTTGTTTTTGATGATTTGACTCAACATAAATAAGGTAGTTCCGACCAATGTAAAATAACCCAAAAGTGGCAAACCCGGAATGTGATAATTGTTGTATTTGAACATGAAAATACACGCTAAATATCCAGCAAAAATTAAATAATAAATTACTTTTTTGAATGATCCGTAAGTAAATTTTCCACGAATATATTCGATCAAATTCAAAAGAATTAAGAAGAAATAAAAACCGAAAAAGATGTAGCGCAATGGATTAATCGGACGATCGGTTGTTCTTATATTCACCATTAAATTGTAATTGTAAACACCGTTATAAATTAATAACAATAAGATAAGAACGATAATGATACGAAGTATTTTCATAAAGTATTTTTGCATTAAAAAAGCTGTCGAAACAGCTTTTTGATTTTATTTTACAGGTTTGAAATCTAACGAAAGCGAATTCACACAATAACGTAAACCAGTTTCTGTAGGTCCGTCATCAAAAACGTGTCCTAAATGGCTTCCACAATTTCCGCAAAGAATTTCTGTTCTCTTCATTCCGTGCGAAGTGTCTACACGTTCTACAATTTTCCCTTCTTTTATTTCTTTGTCAAAACTTGGCCAACCACAATGTCCATCAAACTTAGAAGAAGAAGAAAACAATTCTTCTCCACACGCATTACATGTATAAATTCCGTTTTCGAAATGCATGTTGAATTTTCCTGTAAAAGGACGTTCTGTTCCAGCTTCTCTTAAAACATAATATTCTTCAGAAGAAAGTTCTTTTTTCCATTCTTCGTTTGACTTATTGATATTGAATTGAGGTTTTTCGTTCATCGTAACAGTGTTTGAAGGTTGTTCTACTTTAGCATCTTCTTTCTTGTGTTGAGATGTACAAGCAGCCATAAGGCTCATTATTAATCCAACAACAAAAAAAGAAGTATATTTTTTTAGGCAATCCATTGATTATATTTTTCAAAAGCTTGTCTGATTTCTTCTTCAGTACAAACTACATCATAACGACAATTTCCAATCTTGTTGATCAAACTAAAGTTGATTGAATTGTTTTGATTTTTTTTGTCGTGTTTCATCCATTCCATTAAGTTCGGAAAAATTTTCATATCAATTGTATTTAATGCATACATTGACGAAAAACTTTCGCAAACCTCTTCCACATCAGCTTTAGAAATTAATTCTTGATCATAACTAAGGAATGTCTCAATAATCATTCCGATTACAATTGCTTCTCCATGTAAAAGCGGAAAATCAGTTTCTAAGGATTCACTTTCTATAGCATGACCTATTGTATGACCAAAATTTAAAATTTTGCGTTCACCTTTTTCATATGGATCATTGACAACCACATTTTCTTTGATATGAATAGAATCCATGATAAAAGGAGCTAAAGATTCGGCATCGTGCGAAGGTAATTGCACCAAATTATCCCAATGATCACGGTTCTTGATTAAACCATGTTTTAACATTTCGGCTAAGCCAGATTTTACTTGACGTTGCTCTAATGTCAACAAAAATTTAGGATCAACTAACACCATTTCCGGCTGTGTAAATGTCCCAATCATGTTTTTCATTCCTTCCAAATCAATTCCATTTTTTCCACCAGCAGAAGCATCAACTTGCGATAATAACGTAGTTGGAATGTTGATGAATTTGATTCCACGCTTGAAAGTAGAAGCCATAAAACCTCCCATATCGGTTAAAACTCCACCACCAACATTAATAACTAATGAATGACGATCTGCACCCAACTCGCTTAATGCTAACCAAAGATTAGTTACAGTATCGATGTTTTTATTTTCTTCTCCAGAGTCAATTTCAAGGATTTCGTAAGCAGAAATATTGTCCAAATCGGCTAATAATAGCGGTAAACAATGCACATGAGTGTTCTCATCTACCAAAAAGAAGATAGAAGAAAAAGTGTTATTTGCAAGGTAATCGTCTAATATATATGCGATTGAACCAAAATGAATCGGAGCTGATTTCAAAATGAAAAATGTTTTTAAAATGTGCCTAAAATTACGACGACCTTTTTACATCAACCAAATATTTTGAATGATTTATTTTAGGAGGGCTGTCGATAGAATCTATATTGATATTATCGACTTATAAAATAATTATTTTTAAATTTGCACAAATTCATAGATCAATGAACATAGTTCTTTTTGATGGCGAAGAATGGGAAGATTTTTTGCCCCTAACATTTACAAGACCTGTAGCTGCCCTAAGAATGGGGATATTGAGTTTTGCAGAACGTTGGGAAAAAATACTAAATACAGAGGTTTCTTATCAAACGAAACCTTATTTGCAAGAAAAATTTCCTGCTAAACTTCAAACAGAAAATACATTTATCAACCCAACTTTTTTTCCGAATGAAAAATTAATTGAAGCGATAAAGAATTTAAAACCAAACCAAACCCTAATTTTTGACAATCAACTTGTAGCAGTTAAATCAACTGAAGAAACTCCAAAAATCACATCAGATATTATTCAATTTGAAGATGAAGTAATTCATCTACAACATTCTTGGGATCTGTTTACTTACAATTTCCAGGCAATTGAATTTGATTTTGATTTGGTGACAAAAGGAAGAACTTCTCAATCAATATCTACAACCAACCAAGTTTTAGCTCCTGAAAAAATATTTATTGAAGAAGGTGCGAAAGTTGAATTTTCTATTTTGAATGCATCAGAAGGTCCAATTTATATTGGAAAAGATGCCGAAATTATGGAAGGTTCTATGATTCGTGGCGGATTAGCTTTATGCGAGCATGCAAAAATAAATATGGGTGCAAAAATATATGCTGGTTGTACGATTGGTCCTTTTTGTAAAGTTGGTGGTGAATTAAATAATTCAATCCTAATAGCATATTCAAATAAAGGACATGATGGGTTTTTAGGGAATTCTGTAATTGGAGAATGGTGCAATTTAGGCGCGGATACAAATAACTCAAACTTGAAAAATAATTATGCAGAAGTAAAGTTATGGAGTTATAACCAAAAAAGATTTGTAAAAACAGGTTTGCAATTTTGTGGTTTAATAATGGGCGATTATGCTAAATCTGCAATCAATACACAATTTAATACTGGTACAGTTGTTGGAGTTTGTGCGAACGTTTTTCAATCAGGTTTTCCACCAAATATGATTAAACATTATAGTTGGGGTGGACAATCAGACGCTCCTGTTTTTAATTTTGATAAAGCTTGTGAAGCTGCAGAAAAAATGATGGAAAGAAGAAAAATTGCTTTTACACTTGCTGATAAAAGAATTTTAGAACATATTTTTAATTTAAATAATAACTAATTTAATAACGAGTAAATCATAAGAATTTAAGTTTAAAATTGTAATATGATTAATTTTACGTGTTAATCTTTTAACAATTAATTAAAAAATCCTTAATTTTGCTTTTTGTTAGAAAAGAATATTTGTGAAATGACTGGTAAATATAAAAACGTTTTAGAGTTAATTGGAGATACTCCATTAGTTCAATTAAACAGAATTAACCAAGACATTCCAGGCGAAGTTTATGCAAAGTTAGAATGTTACAATCCTGGACATTCAACAAAAGACAGAATAGCTTTACATATTATAGAAGAGGCTGAAAAAAATGGTCTATTAAAACCTGGTGCTACGATTGTAGAAACAACTTCAGGTAACACTGGATTTGCTGTAGCTATGGTGGCTATCGTAAAAGGGTACAAATGTATCTTAGCGGTATCGGATAAAACAAAGGCAGAAAAGATTTCATTCTTGAAAGCGATGGGAGCAAAAGTATTTTTGTGCCCTGCGAATGTACCTGCTGATGATCCAAGATCATATTACGAAGTAGCAAAACGTATTGCTGCGGAAACGCCAAATTCTCTTTATATTAATCAATATTTTAATCAAGGGAATACAGAAGCTCACTATTTAACAACAGGTCCTGAAATCTGGAATCAAACAGAGGGTAAAATTACTCACCTAATCGGTTGTACAGGTACAGGAGGAACTTTGACAGGTAGTGCACGTTATATAAAAGAGCAAAACCCAGATGTGAAAATCATCGGAGTTGATGCTTATGGATCAATATTGAAAGGTTATCACGAAACTGGAAAAATTGATCAGAATGATATCTATCCTTACAGAATCGAAGGAATGGGAAAAAATTTAGTTCCTGGAGCTTTAGATTTTGAAATGGTTGATTCTTTTATCAAAGTGACAGACGAAGAAGCTGCTTATCGTACAAGAGAAATTGCTTTGAAAGAAGGAATTATGGCAGGATATACTTCTGGTGCTGCAACACTAGCATATAAACAATTGGCTGAAGCTGGAGAATTTGACGAAAATTCTTTAGTTGTAATTTTGTATCCAGACCATGGTTCGCGCTATATGACAAAAGTTTTTAGTGATGATTGGATGGCAGAGCAAGGCTTTACAAATAGCAGACTCAATGGTTTAGAAGCTCGAGCAACAGTCGAAAGAATTAAATAATACGTATATTTGTAAAAATTAAATATTTAAAGTAGGTAGTGTTCGTTCACTTTCTACTTTTTTTCAATTAATAAAAAATTAAACTATAATAAAATGGACATTTTTGAACGTTTAAAACAGAACCCTGGACCATTAGGTCAATTCGCTGATTATGGTGAAGGTTATTATGTTTTTCCACAGTTAAAAGGAGAAATTGGACCCGTAATGGAATTCCAAGGTAAAAAAGTAATTACTTGGTCAATCAATAACTATTTAGGTTTAGCTAACCATCCAGAAGTTCGTAAAGCTGATGCTGATGCGGCAGCTGAATATGGTATGGCTTATCCAATGGGAGCTCGCGCAATGTCTGGACAAACAGATTTTCACGCACAATTAGAGCAAGAATTGGCTGATTTTGTTCAAAAAGAGTCTGCTTATTTAATGAATTTTGGATACCAAGGAATGGTATCTACAATTGATGCTTTAGTGTCTAAAAATGATGTAATCGTTTATGATGCTGAATGTCATGCTTGTATCGTGGATGGTGTTCGTTTACACTTTGGTAAACGTTTTATTTATCAACACAATAACATCGAAAGTTTCGAAAAAACAATTATTCGTGCACGTAAATTAGCCGACAAACAAGGAGGAGGAATTTTAGTGATTACAGAAGGTGTTTTCGGAATGACAGGTAAGCAAGGTATTTTAAAAGAAATTGCTGCTTACAAAGACGAATACAAATTCCGTTTATTAGTTGATGATGCACATGGTTTTGGTACTTTAGGTAAAACTGGAGCTGGAGCTGGAGAAGAGCAAGGTTGTCAAGATGCAATTGATATCTATTTCTCTACTTTCGCAAAATCTATGGCTGGTTTTGGAGCTTTTATCGCTGGAAATAAAGATATTATCCGTATTTTAAAATATAACTTACGTTCTCAAATCTTTGCAAAATCATTGACAATGCCAATGGTAATCGGAGGTTTAAAACGTCTTGAATTATTACGTTCTCAATCTGAGCTTAAAGACAAGTTATGGCACAATGTAGAAAAAATTCAGAAAGGTTTACAAGAAAGAGGGTTTGATATTGGAGGTTCTAACACATGTGTTACGCCAATCGTATTGAATGGTTCTCCTATCGAAGCGACTGTATTGGCAAAAGAAATGCGCGAAGAATATGGTATTTTCGTTTCTGTAGTAGTTTATCCAGTTATTCCAAAAGGAATGATTATTTTCCGTATTATTCCAACTGCTGCTCACGAAGACGAACACATCGAATATACGTTAAACTCATTTGCTGAGATTAAAGATAAATTAGCTGACGGATATTACAAACGCAAAGCAGAAGAATTGAATGTTGATTTTGTTCAATACTAAAATAAATATTCAATCAAATAATAGAAAAACCCTAAACTGAATTAGTTTAGGGTTTTTTGTTTGTATTCTGTTCAAAAGTTAAGTAATTATTCACTTTTTTCCATATTTGATTTACTATATTTGTTTACAAATTAGACACACAAACACACAACAATTTTAATTATGAAAATTCACAATTTTAGTGCAGGACCATGCATTTTACCACAAGTTGTTTTCGACAAAATGGCTCAAGCTTGTTTAGATTTCAACAATTCAGGAACATCAATCTTAGAAATTTCTCACCGTCGCAAAGATGCGGTAGAAGTAATTGATACAGCAAGAGCGTTGGTAAAAGAATTGATGAATGTTCCAGAAACACATGACGTAGTTTTTATGCAAGGTGGAGCTTCATTGCAATTTCCTACTGTAGCTTACAATTTATTGAAAGAAGGCGGAAAAGCAGCTTATACACAAACAGGAAAATGGGCAGAAAATGCTATCAAAGAAGCGAAGCGTTTCGGAGAAATCGAAGTTATTGCTTCTTCAAAAGATCAAAATTATAGTTATATTCCAAAAGGATATACTGTTCCTTCAGATGTTGATTATTTCCACTGCACATCAAATAATACCATTTTTGGAACACAAATGAAAGAGTTTCCAAATTCTCCAGTTCCAATAGTTTGTGATATGTCTTCGGATATTTTATCTCGCACAATTGATGTTTCTAAATTTGGTGTAATCTATGCTGGAGCCCAAAAAAATATGGGACCTGCAGGTTCTGCTGTTGCAATCGTTCAAAAAGATTTATTAGGTAAAACGGGACGTAATATTCCCGATTATTTAAACTACGAAACACATATCAAAAAAGAATCATCGTTTAATACGTGGCCAGTAATTGCAATTTACGGTGTCATGTTAAATTTACAATGGTTAAAAGAGCAAGGTGGAGTAGAAGCGATTGCAAAAATTAATACTGCAAAAGCAGATGCAATGTATGCTGAAATTGATCGTAACGGATTATTTACAGGAACTGCTGCAACAGAAGATCGTTCTCAAATGAATGCCACTTTTGTCTTAAATAACGAAGATTTCAAAGCTGATTTTGATGCAATGTTAAAAGAAGCTGGAGTTGTTTCTTTGGCTGGTCACCGTGATGTTGGTGGATACCGTGCGTCTATGTACAATGCTTTACCATTAGAATCTGTTCAAGTTTTGGTAGAAGTAATGAAACAATTTGAACAAAAATTTGGTTAATCAGCAGACATTAGATGCTAGATATTAGTATTGAGAAATATATTATCTAACATCTAAAATCTCACATCTTAATTCTATAATAATAACATGAAAATATTAGCAAACGATGGAATTTCTAAGGCAGGAATAGAAGCTTTAGAAGCAAAAGGTTTCGAAGTAATAACTGTTCACGTAGCACAAGAACAATTAGAAAATTATATCAACGAAAATGGAGTTGAAGTACTTTTAGTGCGTTCTGCGACTAAAGTTCGTCAACCTTTGATTGATGCGACAAATCTTAAAATTATCGGTCGTGGAGGAGTTGGTATGGACAATATCGATGTTGCGTATGCACGCGAAAAAGGAATTCAGGTGATTAATACGCCAGCATCTTCTTCTCAATCTGTAGCAGAATTTGTAATTGCGCATTTGTTTTCTATCGTTCGTAATTTACACCAAGCCAATCGTAATATGCCTTTAGAAGGAGATTCTAACTTCAATGGATTGAAAAAAGCTTACGCAAAAGCAATCGAATTGAGAGGAAAAACAATGGGTGTAATCGGTTTTGGCCGTATCGGTGTAGAAGTGATTCGTGAAGCGATTGGTTTAGGAATGAATATTTTAGTGTATGATAAATTCCCAGCAACACGTGACATTGAATTAGAATTTTTTGATGGTCAAAAATTAACGTTTACCATCACTTCTGTTGATTTTGATGAAGTCATTACAAAAGCAGATTTCATTTCGCTGCATGTTCCAGCACAAGATGGATATATTTTGGGTGAAAAAGAATTTGCAAAAATGAAAGATGGCGTGATTGTAATTAATACGGCTCGTGGTGGAGTAGTTGACGAGCGTGCTTTGGTTGATGCAATTGAAGACGGAAAAGTTGCTGGAGCAGCCTTAGATGTTTTTGAGAATGAGCCAACACCAGAAATGGGCTTGTTGATGAACGAATCTTTGTCATTATCTCCTCATATTGCAGGTTCTACGAATGAAGCGCAGGACAGAATTGGAACTGAATTAGCTTCGCAAATCGTTGAGATTTACGGAAAATAATTTTGAGTTTCATTCTATCTAAAACTATTCAAAATGCCTCAATTTAAACCATTCAAAGGAATTCGACCTACAGAAGAAACTTCTCAAGAATTTGTGACGCTTGCCGTTAATCAATATTCGAAAGAAGAATTGGACTATTATATCAATAACAGAGAAAACTCTTTTTTGCATATTATTTTACCAACTTGGGACGAAACGATTCAAGATCCGAAAGAGAAATTCAGAAAAGTTCGCGAGAATTTTGAGGATTTTATTTCGAAAAAAATATTAACGCAAGACAAGTCTTCTTTTTATATTTATCAAGTGATACAGCCTGATGGACGCGAAACAAAAGGACTTTTGGGCTTGGTGAATATTGATGATTATCGTCAAAATAAAATTAAAAAGCACGAAGAAACATTGGAACGTCGTGTGGAATTATTTGCTGATTATTTGAAGGAATCTCACTTCCATGCGGAGCCTGTTTTATTGACTTATAAACCTGCTCAACGCGTTGATTTATTGATTGATACGGAAATGAAACGCAAACCGATCCTGAAAATAGAAGAAGAAAACGGAACGCAACATTTATTGTGGAGAGTAGATAATCGATTGAATTTAAAACAATTAAAAGATTCGATCGAGAAATTGGACGAATTGTATATTGCAGATGGACATCATCGTATGGAAAGTTCGGAACGATACACAAAATTTGCGGTTGAAAATTCGAAAGATGAAGTCTATGGTGATGAAGCTTTTAATTATACGTTAGCACTTTTAGTTTCGAATGAAGATTTGATTATCAATGATTATAATCGATTAATTAAAGATTTAAATGGCTTAACTCCAGAAGCGTTTTTAACTGCTTTAGAAGTTGATTTTGAAATTATTCCGAAAGCTGATGAATTAGTTGTGCCAACAAAAAAACATCATATTGTGATGTATTTAGATGGTCAATTTTATAGTTTATATGTCAAAAATAACTTATTGACAACCGAAGGATTAAGCGAGTTGGATACGTATATTTTCGAAGAAAATGTGATGAAACCAATTCTTAATATTCAAGATTCTAAAAAGGATAAACGTGTTCATTACGAATGTGGAACGCGTAATAGAGAAGGAGTGGAAGCACTTAAAAACAAGGTTGATCATCACGATTATATTGCAGCTTTTGCTTTCTATCCAGTGGATGTGAAGGATTTGCAATTGATTGCAGATTTAGGGCTTAAAATGCCTCCAAAAAGTACATATATCGAACCAAAACCTTTAAGCGGTTTTGCTGTATTCGATTTGAAAGAATAAAAAATGAGTATTCAAGAAAATTTAAAAACAATCGAAGCTACAATTCCTGCTCATGTGACATTGGTAGCGGTTTCTAAGACAAAACCTGTAGAGGATTTGCAAGAAGCTTATGCGGCTGGAATGCGAGATTTTGGAGAAAACAAAATTCAAGAAATGTGTGATAAATACGAAGTTCTTCCAAAGGATATTCGTTGGCATATGATTGGACATGTACAAACCAACAAAGTGAAGTATATGGCGCCTTTTGTGCATTTAATTCATGGAGTTGATAGTCTAAAATTGTTGAAAGAAATTCACAAACAAGCCGAGAAAAATAATCGCGTAATTGATGTTTTGTTGCAACAATTTATAGCAGATGAAGAAACTAAATTTGGTTTGGATCAAGAAGAAATTCAACAAATTATGCAAGAAGAAATTCAACATTTACCAAATGTAAGAGTTGTTGGATTGATGGGAATGGCAACGTTTACGGAAGATGAAAATCAAATTCGCGAAGAATTTCGTTCTTTAAAATCTAACTTTGATTCGTTGAAAAATAATTTCGAAAATCTAACTATTTTATCAATGGGAATGTCGGGAGATTATCAAATTGCGATAGAAGAAGGTAGTACAATGGTTCGCATTGGAAGTTCAATTTTTGGACATCGTAATTATTCCATATAATGGACTAATTTTTTTTAAAATAACAAAACCCTAAAATGATAAGTTTTAGGGTTTTTGTATTTTTAGTTTTGATTAAAAAGTTTTTATATGTTAACCATTTCCTACGCCTCCGCTTTGTTCTTGGTTAGATTTTGAGCGTTCTATATTAAATTGTTTTCCGAAATTGTAACTAATTCCAATACGATACATTCTGAAAGCTTGATTAACTCCCATATTTGTTACGTTGTTAGACGTACTTGTGTAAGTTCCATTTTTATTTTCGAAAAGGTTAGAGATATTTGCCGAAAGTTGTAATTTCTTTTTAAATACCATTGCTCTCATACCAATGTTATGACGCATAAAATCTCCAAATTTGTCTAATCCATCTGTACTTTTTGTATAATATGAATAAGTGTAATTAGCAAAAAGTGTTTTCTTTTTATTTAAATCTAAATTATTTGTAATTCTAAATTCCCCATTCATTCCGTCTAATGTATAATTCATTTCAGGAATTTTACTGGTTGTTTTACGATAGAAAACATCTGCCGAAGCATTTACTTTCCACCATTTATAAGGTTTTACGTTGATGTTTTCACTTAAACCAATACTATATGTTTTTCCAATATTATAAGGCTTAGAAAGTGTAATCTTGGTATCAGGATCCATGATGCTTACTTGCTCAAAAAGATCATTCGCATTGCGGTAATACAAACTTGTTACCAATAAATCTTTATACGCATGCTCTAACTCGAAATTATTCGAATTAGAAGGCGTCAAATTTGGATTTCCTTCTGAATAATTATACTCATTTTGTTTCGTTCTTCTTGGATTTAAATACCAAATAAATGGACGATCTACACGACGACTATAGTTTAATGTAAACGAATGATTTTCCGATGATTGATACATCAAATAAGCGGTAGGATATAAGCCGTCATAAGTTTTTTCGTAATTATTTTTCGGATCTTCCATAATGCTTTTCACTTGTGCATGCTCATAGCGTAACCCAACTTTTCCTGTCAGCTTTTCACTCAATTGTTTTTCTACCGAATAATACAATGCGTAGACATTCTCTTTGTAATTGTATTTGCTTGCAAAATCGGTATCTTCATGGAAATTATCATTCGGATTAAGTTTTAAAAATCGTTGATTTTCCGCTTCATCTGTTGCCCAACGTAAACGCGTTCCATAATTCATTTTCCACGAATTAACAGGATGCTCCATATCGATACTTGCATTGAATCGGTTTGAAGAGCCGTCATTTAAGCTGTAATTATTTTCGTATTTACCAGGGATTTCTGCCCAATTAGGATCAAATTCGTTACTGATATTTTTGTTATTGCTATCGTTTCCGTTATTCGAATAGTCAAAATCGAATGTTAACTTTTTACCTTCGGTTTTGAATTTTTTGATGATATGGTAATTTAATCCCAGATAATTCCAATTCCATTTTCCACCATCCCAATTCGTCGTCATATAACGATTTGTTTTGTTGTTCACTAAATCGAAAATATCAATGACTGAATTTCCTTTACTTTCTCCTTTACCATCTGAAATATCTAAATTGAAACCTGTAATTAAGTTGTCATTGATTTGATAATCAATACCAATTCGACCACCATAATAATTGTTCTCATTTTTATTAATTCCGTCCGAAGTCCATTTTTGATCTGGATATAAAGTTGTATTTTTACTTTTACCATACCAATTTCCTAATCCACTGTAAATACTAGAAGTTAATGTCCATTTTCCTTTTCGGTAATTGATATTCCCGTTCAAATTGAATCCACCGTATTTTTGCTGGTTGTATGAAGTCGAAATAGAACCATTCAAACTTTCTTGTTTTGCATTTTTCAATACAATATTGATGATTCCACTGTTTCCTGTCGCATCGTATTTGGCTGGAGGATTTGTAATGACTTCAATTTTTTCAATATCTTCTGTTCGAATGGTTTTTAGATAATTTGACAATTGTTCACTGCTCATTTGCATTAATCGGTCATTAATCATGACGCTTACTGAACCTTTTCCTATAATCGAAATAGCATCTGTCGCTTCTTCCACCTCGATACGTGGCGCAAGTTTCAATGCATCTAAGGCATTTCCACCTTTTGCACCTTCTGCTTGATCGACATTGAAAATTAATCGGTCTACTTTCTTTTCAACTAATTTTTTTTGACCTGTAACAACAGCTTCCGTTAAGGTTACATTTTCAGTTTTAGGAACTAAAATAATTCCTAAATCCGTATGATTCATAATCGTGAGAGAGGATGAATGAAGTAAAATTCCAGCTTCTTCAATTCTATACGTATAAGTTCCTTCTTCTAAAATAACCGTAAAGTGCCCATTTTTGTCAGTAGAAATTTCATCTATAATTTTTTCGCCTTGAAAAATGATTACATCTGCTAACGCTATTGGAGCTTGATTGGTATATTGAAAAGTTCCTTTTATTTCTTGTTGAGCAAAAGTATGAACAGATGCAATACAAATAATTGGAAGAAAATATTTTTTCATTTATAGGGTTGTTTACAAATAAGACGCATCAATCATCAAAAAGTTACAAAACTATAAGTGAAAATATCTTAAATAATAATGAATTAAAGAATCAAAAACTCCCAATAAGGGGATTATTGGGAGTGAATAAACTTATTTAAGTTCTTTTTCTAATTGAATAGATTTTGGAAATAGAATGTTGTTTTCGATGTGAATATGAGTATGCAAATCATTCTCGAATTCTTCTAACATTGCATAGGTCACGCGATAAGTGTTACACGCATCTGCTGGTGGAGTGTAATGATTGGTAAGTTCTGCAATCCTTGCAAAACGATCACCTTCTGCGGTATGTTCATGTTCCATCATGTGAACTGGATTTTCAACTGTACCAAAATGAGGAACTTCTAATTCTATTCCTCTTTTCTTTGCATGAGTCATTTTTTTGATAAATGGAAAAAGAATTAATTCTTCTTTTTTTAAATGAGCACTCAAATCTTGAGCTGTTTGATTAAATAAAGCGTTTATTTCATAAAGTACTGGATGTCTTTCACCATGAACTTTGCATAATTTGTCTAAGAAAGCGAGTAAAACAGGTATTTTTTCTTCCACATAAGCATGATGTATTTTTTCAACATATTCACTTAGCAAATCCAATGGCCACGATTTAAAATCAATTGAAGCTTCGGTTTGAGAAGGTAAATTTTCCAAATCATTATACACTTTGTTTACATCTGTAGTTTTATTTTCACAGGCTTCTTCGATGGTTCTTCCACCACGGCAACAAAAATCAATGCCATGTTTTTTGAAAATCGCCGCAGTTCTAAAATCTTCTGAGACCATTTCTCCGATTAAATCTGTTTTTATGTCCATAATAGAATACTTTTTATCTTTTATTAAATTAAATTTTTTTTGAGCCTTTTAGCATTATTATTTTTTCTTTGCAATCATGACAAAAGCACACAAATGTTCTTCGTATTTTTTGAAAACTTTCTTCATTTTTATTACTCTTTCTCTCACTTCTGTTTGAGTTGCAATATTTTTTATGATAGTTAAAAACCCTGAAAATCCTTCATCATCAATTAATCTTGAAGGTTCAAGCAGGCGCATTTCAGCTGTTTTAATTTCAATAATTTCGAAACCTTCTTCTTTTACAAGAATTTTCCATTCTTCAACTGTTAATGGTCTTGCATTAACATTCATCGTAATTGCAAGCTCTTTTTGAATGTTCTTTTTGATTTCATCTGAAATATTATTCGGTTTTAATGCTAATTCATGAATTGCATAGTATCCATCTTTTTTTAGAACACGATGAGCTTCTTTTATGATTTCACTTTTACGATGATTGGCATGCATCGTTAGCATAGCTTCTCCAAAAATTTTAGTTTGAGAACAGTCATCAAGTCTTGTGTCAGCAGCATTTCCTAATTGAAAAACAGCTTTTTGATTATCAAATTTTTGATTTAAATTCTCGATAATTTTTTCGTCTAAATCAATTCCAATGTATGATGTTGGCTGTTTGTCAAGTACAATAGAAGTGGTATAACCAAGCCCAGGAGCAAATTCTACAATCGCATCATTTGTATTGATATCTAACAATTCAACCATTTCATTTGTCAACTTTTTTCCTCCAGGTCTTAGTACTTTTTTTCCTATTTTAGCAAGGAGCCAATGTCCAGACATTTTATCAATTGTATCATTTTTCATTTGAGTAAGTTTTTTATTTTCAATTGAAATAAAAAAGACCTTTTTATCTTTTATTAAGGTAAATTTTATTCTAAATTTAATTTTAGAAATACTTCTTGCGAATCTAATTTCTCAACCAATTGGTTGATAGTAGTTGTTTCTAATAAATGCTTTAAAGTATTTCGTATTTCTTTGAATTGCTGATGCAAAGGACAAGGATTTTTTTCTGAACATCGTTTTAGTCCAAGTGCACAACCACTAAAAATTTTATCTCCATCAAAATGTCTAACAATTACAGCCAACGAATTTTTCATATATTTTTCATCGAGATGAAAACCACCATTTGGTCCTTTTGTAGACTGTAAAAGATTTTTTCGAACCATTTCTTGCAAAATTTTTGCAATAAAATATTCAGGAGAATCAATTCCTTTCGCTACATCTTTTATTCCAACTCGATTTCCGTCTTTGGTTTGCTGTGCGATATAAATTACTGCTCTAACGGCGTATTCACAAGTTTTTGATAACATTTACAATTCTTTTACACTACAAATATACATCATTTCTTTAATAAAAGAGTAAAAGGTGTTTTATTAATTCTAATTATTTCCAAAATTCGTCTTCAAAATTATCAAATGGTTTTGTGTGCGAGTTTTCTAATCTTTTACCTATTTGTTTCAAATCACTTTCATCAAGATTTTCTTGTAAGTAAGGAAACCATTCACGTTCCTCGAATCGAATATGATTTTTTAATAAATGAGCAAATTTTTCTACTATTGATTTCTCTGGATGTTGAGCAATCTTTTGTGCTAAAACCTTTAATTCTTGATGTTCGGTTTTAATTTGTTGGTTGTATGTTTCGTTTGAATAGGGAAAAATAATCGTTTCTTCATGTTTAAAGTGCTCAGAAAGATGATTGTTCCAAAAATATTCAACATAAGATGCAATTCGTTCTAATGCAATATTTTTAAAGAAACCTTGTTCAATTTTCCAACTACAAAGCAATCCAAAATGATGATCCTTTGATAAAACGACAATGTGTTCACTTCTTTTCATAATTAACTGTTTTTGTGAATTAAAGTTATGACAATTTTTCACTAAAATTCTTTTTAGTATTCTATTTTAAAATTTAGACGTATTTCAGATCTTTTTTAGGTTGACATAAATGGAAAAGTATTCAATAAAAAAATCATTCTAATTTCCTGCTATTGGACTACCGAAAACTCCGACAGCTAATTCAGTCCATATTAATAAACCAATGAGTAAAACCATTATGCAGAAAAAGATTTTATTTTGTAAACGGTTAGTCAGTTGTAGAATGTAGTTTATCGTTAATCCAATAACCGAAAGTAAAATAAATGCAATAATAAAATCAAATAAACTCCAGTTGACTTCATTTGTAAATTGCATAGCAATTAGTGGAATTGTTATTATTAGACCAATTATTCCAAAAATTAAAGATTATTTAAGGTGCATTTTTGTATTCATAACTAACTATTTATTGAAATCACTTTGAGAAATAAAGTAATAAAATAAAAATGAGATTAAAAAAAAATAGTTTAATTGATAAATTGTGAACGATTGAGTTTCGATTTAATGAAAAATTAATTTAAATCAATATTTTTCTAAAAAGCATTGTTTAAATTTGAAGTATGAAAGCAAGTTTTGAACCTTATTTTTTGAAATTCAAAAATCCAAGCGGTACTTCGCGCGGCGTTTTGACAGAGAAATTGACGTATCTTTTTACATTAGAAGAAGATGGAAAAGAATATGTTGGTGAATGTGGATTGTTTAAAGGGTTGAGTTTTGATGACCGCCCTGATTATGAAGAAAAATTGCAATGGGTTTGTGACAATATTGACTTAGGAGTTGATGAATTGTGGCGTGAATTGCGCGAATGGCCTTCGATTCAGTTTGGAGTAGAGCAGGCTTTTCAGAGTATGTTTGCGAATCGTTACAACGAAAATTATACAGATAAATTGAATCCTGATTTGTATGAATCAGCTTTTTCGACAGGTGATAAAGGTATTCAAACTAATGGTTTAATTTGGATGGGTTCGATTGATTTTATGCGCGAACAAATCAAAGAAAAATTAGCGATTGGTTTCAACTGTATCAAGTTGAAAATCGGTGTTGATTGGGAAAATGAGCATAAGATTATTCAACAATTAAGACAAGATTTTTCTGCGGATCAATTAGAATTAAGAGTAGATGCGAACGGAGGTTTTACGTTTGAGGAAGCAAAAGTGGTCTTGCAACAATTGGCTGATTTAAAAATACATTCGATTGAACAACCTATCAAAGCTGGACAAATCGATTTGATGACGGAATTGTGTGCTACAACACCGACACCAATTGCGTTGGACGAAGAATTAATTGGAATTGTTCATCAAGAGGATAAATTCGAATTGTTAGAAAAAATCAAACCGCAATATATTATTCTAAAACCAAGTTTGGTTGGGGGAATTAGAGGTTCGTTGGAATGGATTAATGCAGCAGATACATACGAAATTCCGTTTTGGATAACATCAGCATTGGAAAGTAATATAGGCTTAAATGCTATTGCACAATGGACAGCGATTTTATATCCAGAAATGCCACAAGGATTGGGCACAGGAGGTTTGTTTACAAACAATTTCCCAAGTCGATTAGAATTAAGAGGAGAATATTTATTTCGAAACAAATTAGCATGAATAAAGTAATTATCGCATTTTTTGCAACAATCGTTTTAATGAGTTGTCAAACGACAAAAAAAACAATTGATTTAGTTGCAATTCAAAAATATCAAACCGAATTGGCGACTTTTTATACTGATCTTAAAACGACGCCATTGGTAGACGAAGAAAAAACGAATTTCAAAGGCATTACATTTTTTCCGATCAGCGAAAAATATATAGTGAAAGCGAAATTTACGCCAATCAAAGATGGAAAGGTGATTCCGTTTCCTACTTCTGCGAAAAAAATCAAAAATTACAAAGAATACGGAACGGTAACGTTCATGTTGGATAATGTTGAACAAACGCTGACGGTTTATCAATCTTCACCAATTATGGAGAAATATGCAGACAGTTTGTTTTTACCTTTTATGGACGAAACAAACGGCGTGACGTCTTATGGAGGTGGACGTTATTTGGATTTGAGTACAAAGGATTTAGGTACAACAGCCAATGAAATTACGTTGGATTTTAATCAAGTGTATAATCCATATTGTGCATATAGCAAACATTACAATTGTCCCATTCCGCCAGCGAATAATGTGTTGGATATCGAAATTAATGCAGGTGTAAGTTATTATAAATAGAATGTTGTATTTAGATTTTTCTCAACCTAATTTTGATGTCAACGCTATTGAAGTTACCAACGAATTTGAACAATCCGTAAAAGATTTTTTGGTTGAATGGTTTTCTGATTCTGAGGTGATGATTGCGCATACTTCGGGGTCTACTGGAACTCCGAAAGAGATTATTTTAACCAAAAAAAATATGCGAAAAAGTGCGAATATGACGGGAAAATATTTGCATTTAGAGAAAGGAAATTCGGCTTTATTGGTGATGCCTGTTACTTATATTGCTGGAAAATTGATGTTGGTTCGTGCAGTAGAAATCGGATTGAAATTGATTTGTATGCAACCAACTTCTCATATTTCTTTGAATGAAATTAATCGTGGAATTTCACAAAATTTTACCTCGATTGATTTTGTTGCGTTAACGCCTATGCAAGTTGAAAATTCGTTAGATTTTGTTTCAAGATGTCAAAAGTTAATTATCGGAGGAGCGCCTCTTTCGGAGAAAGTGAAACAAGAATTGTTTGCTTTTGAGAACGAAGTCTACGAAACATATGCAATGACGGAGACGATTACACATATTGCGTTTAAACAAGTTGCGAATCAAAAATATCCTAATGCAGAACAAGTTTTTGAAGCGTTTGATGAGGTAACGATTTCACAAGATGAGCGAGGTTGTTTGGTGATTGATACGCCTTATGATGGATTGCAAGTTGTAACGAATGATGTGGTTGAATTGATTGATACACGAAAATTTAACTGGATTGGTAGAGCGGATAATGTGATTAATTCGGGTGGAATAAAATTATTTCCAGAACAAATAGAAAATAAGCTGAAACCGTTCATTGATTCTGATTTTTATATCACTTCAAAAACGGATGAATTATTAGGTCAGAAATTAATTTTAGTTGTGGAAGGAGAGCAGAGGAGCTTGGATTTTTCTTTGGCAGATTTAACTAAATACCAACAACCGAAAGAAATTGTTTTTATCGATCAATTTCCACGAACTGAAAGTGGAAAAGTAAAAAGACAACAGTTTTAGAACCGACCTATTTTTTATTTTGTTCGTGTATTTTACCTAAAAATAGCTTAATTTTAGCACTACTAAAAAACTTATACTGTGGATTACAATAAACTTTTTAATGATATTTTTTTCTTGATTCTTGACGACGAGATGGATGAGAATCAATATCCCATTTGGAAAAGTTTTTCGTTTATTCACAATCCGATTCAGCAATTAATTAAGGCACAAGATTTATTAAATCAGTTGCTACACGAATATCCAAAAGATAAAAAAGCACTTTTTCTGAAAGGAGTTGTTCAGCGCAATTTAAACTTCAACGAAGAGTCGATTTTGTATCTTTTAGAAGCAAAAAAGGAAGATTATTACTTGTATGCGGCGAATTTCTACATTGCCGAATATTATATTCATAAATTGAAATTTGAGGAAGCACAAAAGTATTTGAAAGAAATAGAAATTGTGTATCCTACCAATCAACGATTTCTTTTCTTATCAATTTTAGTGAGTTTGGAATTGTTTGAATTTGATGAAGCTAAACGATATTTGAATATTTTGTATCAATTGGTTGAGGATAAACAAGTTTTAGAATTATTGAGTAAAAATCTTCAGATCACAGAAGAAATTGTCTTGAAAACGACAAATCGATTGGTCTTAAAAAATTTCAAGTTGAGAAGTTTTAATTATAATCTTCAGCTCAAAACAAATTTGATTGCTTTTTATAAGAATTTCGCTGATATCGGGGTTAATTTTAATGGAATCAATTGCTTTATAATGGCACTTACCTTGAAGCAAATTACGTTGTATCCGACGTTTCATAATCTTGAAATTTATAATGTTCAAACGATTTTAGATTATATTGATGTTGATAAAAAAGGGATTCAAATGCGCTTAGAAGACATTGATTTTGACCATGATTTTGTCAAAAATTACCACGAATATTTAGAAGTCGAAATTCTATTGAAAGAAGATTAGTTTTTTTACTCAACTACATTTTTCTCAAGGAAATATTTTTGTTGTGATCTTGAATCGAGTTGAAGATGACTGAAGTAGTTTAGAATAATCTGAGATTCTTCGACAGGTTTAGAATGACAATAATGTCAAGTTGAGTTTATTTCAGTTTTGCATAAATAGATGAAGACTTTTCTATTGAAATGATAAATAGGTAACGTGAATAAAAGTGGACAATCAGAAAAAAAACTTTAATTTTGCTAAAATTTATAAGATGGAATTTGTTCAAGATAAGGAAGAAGTTTTTGATAACGTCGAGTTGTTTTTGGAAAGTCTAGAAGTTGGAACGGATGAAGAAAAAAAGAAATCGATTCAGTTAATCAAAAAATCAAAAACATTTTTGGTGATTGATGCGGACGAGGTGATGGTTTTTGCGCCAAGTACATTTATTGGAATTAAAGAAAATAACATTCAGCAGTTTACAGGGAAGTTATTGGAGCACGAAACTAATCCCATTCTAACGAAATTGTTCGGTTCTACACCAAAAATTGATAAAACTTTGGACGAATTATTTTTAGATTTTTGCGACGAAATAGAAGTTAATCGCAATGATGTTGGGATTTCCCGAGATTATTGGATTATAAAAAATATGTAAAAAAAAGAGCTTTTCATCTACAACTGAAAAGCTTTTTTCTCTTAAAAGGCTAAAGAATAACATTGATTTTTGCTTTGCTAATAGGTTTTATTCCAGCCAAAGCGCCATCAATTTCGCACTTCAACAAACCACTTCCGCCACCATAATGATGGATTTGCTTTATCGTAGGGAAATAAGTGCTTATCCATTCCTCCATTTTCTCTACCTCCGAAGCACCAATTCCACTACTGTATAATATTATTTGGATATTATTTGTTGATACGTATCCTTTCAATTCTTCTTGTGAGCAGGTACAAAATGCTTTCCAGTTTTCATTTTTGTTAATCACGCGTTCTAACGTGTCTACAATTTCTTTGTTTTTACCATAAACGGCGATTTGTACTTGCATATTAGATTAATTTTAAGGCAAATTAACAACACAACGCATGGTCTAACATTGATTTACGATAAGAAATAAATGACATAAAAAAAAATCGTTCCAATTCGAAACGATTTCTATGTTTTATTGTTGATTTTCTAATTGTGCTAATCTTTCGGCAGCTAAATAAAATTCAGGATTCAACTGCAATGCTTTTTTGTATTCCTCTACAGCTTCGGCTTGTTTCTCAAATTTTTCTAGGATTGCGCCTTTGTTGTAGTATGATAAGAAATGATTTGGATTTAACTCGATTGATTGATTAAAATCGTTCAATGCATTTTCTAAATCATTCAAAACAAAATAAGTATTTCCTCTGTTGTAATACGACAAGAAATGTGGTTTCATTTCGATTACTTTCGAATAATCTTCGATTGCTTTATCCAATTGTTGTAATTGATCGTAGCAAAATGCACGATTGTGGTAACATGATTCGTAATCTGGATTAATTTCTAAAGCTTTATTGAAACATTCGATCGCCTCATCGTATTTGTTCAAATTCATCAATACATAACCTTTTTGATGATAAGCTACAAAACTTGCCGGATCAATCTCGATCACTTTATCAAAATTCTCAGCTGCTTTTGTTGGATTATATTGATTAAAATTTGCCATTCCTCTGTAGAAATAGAAGTTTGGATTTTTATCATCTAATTCAATTGCTTTATCAAAATCCTTGATTGCATCTGTATTTTGTTTCATATAATATTGGCTCAATCCACGACCGAAATATGAATTTGCCACTTCTATTTGACGCTTAATCGATAATGTAAAATAATCAATCGCTTTTCTATACTGACCTTTGCGGAGATATTGACTCCCATCTTCATAAAAACTCATAGTTCAATATTACAACAAACTCTTTAAATTTTAAATAAAAAATTTTAGAAAAGTTTATCTTTACTCAAAACAACACACATGAAAATAGAACATTTAGGAATTGCCGTAAAAGATTTGGGATTATCGAATGAATTATTTGAAAAATTATTGGGAAAAGCACCGTACAAAGAAGAAGCAGTGGAGTCGGAAGGTGTGAGAACCTCTTTTTTTGAAGTAGGCGAATCGAAGATTGAATTGGTCGGTTCTGAAAAAAATGATAGTGCTATTGAAAAATATTTAGAAAAAAATCGCGAAGGAATTCACCACATTGCTTTTGGGGTAGATAATATCGAAGTCGAAATAGAGCGTCTTAAAAATCAAGGGTTTACTTTTATCAATGAAACGCCAAAATTAGGAGCAGATAATAAGCGTATTGTTTTTTTGCATCCTAAAACAACAAATGGCGTATTGGTAGAGCTTTGCGAAGATGTAAAATAATTTTGAAGTTCAAAAAAATAGCTTTAATATTGCAAACGAATTAGGTGATAGCTTCCTTTTTATTGCTTAATTCTCTGGTCCTATAACTCAGCTGGTTAGAGTAGCTGACTCATAATCAGCAAGTCCTTGGTTCGAGCCCAAGTGGGACCACAAAAGCACCTTTTAAAAGGTGCTTTTTTTTATTACTTCAATTCAAAATCAATGCTTTAGACGTTTTACGAGTTTTTAAAGTTTACTATAAATTATCAAATTTTTGTTACTATTTTGTTACCGATTTTTTTACGAAAAGTTTTTTATAATTACTTTTTGTTTAACTTTGTGGTATTAAAATAAAAAATGCACTCCCCATGCAAAAAGTTAATTACAAGCCTATTTTTAATAGGACGGGAAAGTTACGCAAAGACGGGACTTCTCTTATTCAAATTGAATGCTATCAAGGCGGAAAAAGATTTCTTTTTTCATTAGGAATTTACGCAACTCCGAGCCAATGGAACGAGAAAAATAAAAAATTAAATTCTCATTATCCAAATTACCACAAGCTTAATAAACAAATATATGATACCATTTCAGAGCTGGAAAACTACGAATTAGATTTTTTGAATAAAGGCAAAACCTTTACACTTGATAATTTACGGGATTTTAGAAAAGCTGATTCTTTTTCAAATTTTATAGAATTTATGCAGTTGGAACTTAACCGAGCAAAAATATCTATCAGCACAAGAAAAACGCACCAAAGAACACTTGACGTATTAAAAGAATATAAAAAAAATATGGATTTTTCAGATATAAACGTCCCATTTCTGCAAGATTACGAGAGATATTTATATTCTAAAAATTTGGGTGTAAATAGTGTGCATAAGTATTTTAAGAATATTAAAACCTATGTCAATTTAGCAATAAGTAAAGGTTTGCACGATGCGAACGAATACCCATTCCCGAAACTAAAAATAAAACAAACACAAGGGAAAAGAGATTTTTTGACACCTTTAGAGGTTGAAAATATAGAAAATCTTGTATTTGAAAAGCCACTTCATCACGGAATAGAAAAAATACGAGATATGTTTTTGTTTTCTTGTTACACGGGTTTACGATTTTCGGATATTATCCAAATTAATAAGAATAGTTTTGAAATGCTGGACGGGCAAAAATGGCTAATTGTTGAAATGGAAAAATCTAAAATAGCGGGTAAAAACGGAACAGCGCAAATAGTAAGAATACCATTATCTAAGCTATTCAACGGGAAACCGATTGAGATTTTAAACAAATACGAATCAGATCGATTGTATTATTTTGATGATTTCACAAATCAGCATGTAAATCGAATTTTGAAAACTATTGCAGAACAAGCGAAAATAAAGAAGCTGGTAACGTTCCACGTTGCAAGACATACACAAGCAACATATTTGCTTTATAAAGGCGTTAGTATGACAGTTGTAAGTAAGTTGTTAGGACATAAAAAAATTGCAACTACTCAGATTTACGCAAAAGTAATGGATATGACAATCGTTAATGAACTTGATAAAATCAGTTTTTAGCCACTTTTGCCATTATTTAAGAAACTACTATTTTGATATTAAAAATAATTACGCTACGGGGCTAATATCAAGAATTTGACAATAGTATTTATATTCTATAACTTTGGCTTATGAGTAAAGTAGAAGTAAAAAAAGGTAGAGCAAAAGAGCTTATTATAAACAGAAATAAGAAGCTTTGCGCAAGATTTTATTTTTATTCTAATTTGGTAGGATTACGTTTCGAAAGATGTTTATCAAAACTAAAAGAAGAGTTTGATATATCCGAAAGTAGAATAGACGACATTTTATCAGAGTGCAACGAGCAAGTAGCGCAACTTGAAAACGATAAAATGAATGAAAAAGATTTAAAAAAAGTCTATCCTTTTTTTAATTGGAGCTTATCCATATAAAATTCATATATTTGCAATGACGGGGCGTAAAAACTCTGTGCACCCCTTTACTAATATAAAGGGAGTAGGACTTAAGAAATTAAGTCCTACTTTATTAACAAGATTAATTTCATATTTATAAATAAACGGGATTTCGATTCTGTGCCCCCTTTAGTAATATAAAGGCAGTAGGACTTAAGAAATTAAGTCCTACTTTATTTAATAATAAATTGTATATTTGCGGTACTGGTGTGGGAACCAATAAGTCACTTTGGAGAATGCCTATACCCCCAGAGCCATAAGTCTAATAATTAGAGTTATGGCTTCTTTATTTAAAATATATTGTATATTTGCAATGATGGTGAGGGAACCAATAAGTCACTTTGGAGAATGCCCGCACCCCTGAGACACAAGTTTAATTATTAGACTTGTGTCTTTTTTGTTTTAAATACTCTTTAAATAGTGTTTAAATAGCTTTTAAAGTTTTTAAAATGTAAATTTGTTCCGAGAATAGAACAAAATAGCAAAATAAATGTTATTTTAGAATGCACTCCCCAGTGTGTCGCATTTGATAAAATAAATAATAAAGTATGAACAAACAGGGTAAAATCACAGTCAAACATTTTTTAAATGAAAATTTAAAGCCTTATAATATTGCTGGAGAAAATTATTATTCAGTTTATATTCTTGTTACTGCTAATAGACAGAATACTAAATTTAAATCTATAGCTTTAAATGAATATTATAACAAATCAAATTTTAATGATATTTTAAACTCGGAAGAAGAATCTGATATTTTATTAATAAAAAATGAAGTAAATACAATTCAAATTATTTCAGAATTAATAATAGATACTTTAGGGACATTTGATACTGCTTTTCTTTCTGCATATTTCAACTTTTCAAATGAAATATATTTATTTGACCCTGATATAGAACAATTAACTAACAATAATATTGATATAAATTTTTATAATTCTGATAAAAATAAGTCAGGAATCAAGCTAGACCTTATTTTATTAGAATTTGTAAATAATATTTTGGTTGATGGAGTTTCAATTTATGATTTTTACAATTATGAAAATCAAATCAAGTTCAAAGAATTATTAGAAGCCAGTAATTGTAAAACAGATTTAAATCAAACTATAAGAGATATTAATTATTTTCTTTTTTTAGGTACTTTCTCTAAGTTCTATTATTATTTATTAGGTTCTAAGAAGAATAGAGTTTTAACAGAAAAATATAAGTTTTTATTCGAAAATTCTAATTCAGTTGGTTTCTTAGCAGATATTAATATATTGGAAAGATATTCATTATAAGCGAATTATAAGAAAATATATAAAGATTTATTAAATTTATAAATGTTTGACTAATATTAGTCAAACATTTTTTTTATATTTGCTCAGAATTAATAAGAAAAGGATATTCATATTCCTTTTTGTTTAACTAAAATTAGTCAAACATGAATGTATCAAAAATTAAAAGTGAATTAAAGCACGGCGCATTAAAACGAATAGCAAAAGAAACTAATCTTCATTATATCACAATTGTAAATATAATGAATGGTAAGAATCCAACTTCGCCAAAGTTCACTCTTGTATTATCGAAAGCTTTAGAAGTTTTGGAAGAACAAAAACAGCAAGACGCAGAATTAACAGCGAGGTTTAATGAAGTTGTGAACTATGGAGCAATCTAATTTACAAATCAGTATAGAAAGAGCTTTAATAAAAAAGCATATTCTAAGTAACGGACATAATGGCTGGCGTATTCCCGATTTATGCGAGTATATAGGCTCTAATATTAATGAAGTTGTACCAATTATCAAAGAAATGATAACCAACCAAAAAATAAGAGTATCAAAGTCTTTAAAAGCCGATTTGTATTATATCATAATCGGATTTTGTAACACAGAATTATTAAATCAAGAAATCAACAATTTTAAAAATCAGAAAAAATGAAATCAATTTTTCACATCAAAACGATTCATCAATTAGATGAAAATTTGGAACCAATTACAACTCTTAGAAAGGTATTTCTTTTTACAATTTTAATTTTCACAAAACAAATCAACACTTGGAATACTAAATAAATGCACTCCCCACATTTGTACAAGTAACGAAAAAAAAGAACACTTAAAAACGTAAATAAATGAATGTAACAGCAACTCCAATATCAGAAATAGAAGTAACAGAAATAGACCAAAACAACCTATCGGCATTAGTTAAGTTATCTGAATCATCAGAAGGATTTAAAGACCACGCAAACGCTGTTAGCGAATTATTTTTTAGCTATGTAGAACATTGTAAATGTCATAATGAAGAAATAGAAATAACAACATCAGAAATATATTGTATTCGGGAGGTTATAAATTTTCTTAATAAAATACAATTCGAAAAAAAGCTTAAATCATAATGAGTAACAGCAAAAAATATACAATCGAAGAAATAAAAGCTTATTTGAATTTGCCCGAATCTGCAACCAATGAGGAAATTTCGGACGCTATAAAAAGCAAAAAAATATCAAATAAAATCATTTTAAATCGATTAGAAATCATCAATAAAAAGATTGATGAATTACAGGAGAAAATTAGCCCCAAATAAATATGACAACCACTCAGAAAAAAAGAATATGCGATATTTTGAATTTATCCTATTCAACAAAAGATGATGAAGTATTGTATTCGTTTATCGAATATGTAATAGAATACCTTGAAAAACAGCAAGGCTCAAAGGTTAATCAATTAAAATCTCAACCTTTAAATAGTAGACCACTAACGCAAGAAGAACAAAAAAGCTTGTCTTTGAAGTTAGGTATAGACCCAAATCATTTTGGGCTAAAATCGCAAAAAATGACCTTTTATACATAGATTATGGAAAACAGAATAAAAGAAAGAACCCAAAAATTATTAGGGTTAAAATCAGCATCAACCGACGAGGAAGTTATTTCTGCCTTTTTTAACCATTTAATCGAATTTTTTGAAGATTCTAACAAATCAAATTCGAATAAAACATTAAGTGCTGCACCTATTCTCCCAACTCCTTACGAAATGGAGCAGTCAAAATTGAAAGCCTTAGAATCTTCAAACTTGAAAAGATTTGATGATATGACTTGGGATGAATTAGACAAAGGCAATCATTTAGCAACATTAAAAGCGAATAGCCCTAATTATTTCGCAAAAAGATTTACACAACAATTCGGTAAAAAACCAAAAAATAAATAAGTATGGAAAAAATATTAATACATAGAGACCAAAATACAATTGATGAAAAGATTTCAGATTTAGAAATTATTGTAGAAAAAGTTCAAAATATTATTGATGATTTAGCAGTATTCGCATCAATAGAGTTAATAAAGGATGTAAAAGAATTAACTACTATATACAGAAACCCTAAAAAGTTTTTTATTGATTTATTAGTTATTGAAGAGGAAACGATGCAAGGGTTCCCTTTATCGAAAGAGAAAGTTTTTGATTTATTAGAGCTCCCCGAATCTGCAAAAAATCTCATTGAAGAGTATAGCCAAAATCAAAAGGATAAATGGGAAACAGAAGCTGTTTTTTTTCAATACTTAGAGATTGTCAATAAAAAAGTACAAATAAAACAAAGTCATATAGAGGATTTAGACAAGCAGTATTCAATCTATATTACTTCAGATAATCAGAAGTTAGTTTGGGATAAATTGAACAATATCACTCAAATATTAACAGAGATTCAACCTTTAGTATTGCCGATAACTAAAAGTACTCGAATTAGTATAAACCATCTATCAGATTTATTTAAAGTAGACCATAGTGGCTTTGCTATAAATGGAGATTTAGTTTTTATACCAAATCCAAAAATAATAAATCATTTACCATAACAATTTTCATATTCTTTGTATTGAAAACCTATGCAATTCGGTAAAATGAATTGTGTAGGTTTTAATCTAAAAAAATCAATTTATGACAACATCAAATCAAATTGCAGTGCTTACTATTCCAGCGGAAGAATGGAACAATTTAAAACAACAAATAGAGCTATTAACGAATAAAATTTCGAAGATAGTAGATAAAGAAGAAAAGGAGCTTGTAACAATTCCCGAAGCGATGAAAATATTAAAAGTGGGACGCGCAACGATAGAAAGATATTTAGAGAATGGCGTTTTCGAATCTGTACAACTTGCGGGGAAAGGTTCTAAAAAATATATTTCAAGAAAGCAAATCAATCACGCTTTAGAGAATGGAATGGTATAAAAAAAGTGTTGACAAAAAGCCAACACTTAAAAAATGTAAATAAATGCACTCCCCAGCACAAAGTATTTACTCAGCAAATATACAAAATGATTGATAATATTTCAATAATAAAAAAAACTCTTTCAGATAATGAGCTTAAAAATATTATCGTAAAAGCAGAATTACAAAAGATTGTTATAGGCGCAAATTGCACCTATAACAATTTTCATTTAAAAAATTTAAGTGCTTTAAAAGTTCAGATAACAGCAAATAGAAGTTTAAAAATAGTTTGCTCTCTGCATAAAGTTTACAATCATTTTGAAATAGGAAAACAAGTTAATTATACTGATTTTACAATGATTGATGCACAACAAACATTAATCAAGCTAATTGATGATTTAGGAATCTTAAAGACGGGAATCTTAATAACAAGCTATGAAGTCGGTTTAAATCTATCTGTCAAATCTGATTGTAAAAATTATTTGAATAAGTACTTGAAGATTGGAAAAATAGGAAAAGAAAAGCTTTTCTATGTTAATCCAAAATATAAAGACGAAAGATGTATAACAACGATAATACATAGAGATTTAAGAAAGTCTTTTAAGGTTTACGATAAAGGTTTTGAAATGCTGGATAAGAAGAGAAAAGAGTATCTAAAGAATCCTATTTTAAGACTTGAAACGACTTTTAAAAGATGCGAAAATCTGAGTTTAGATAAGTTTATTGAATCTGAAAATCTGAATAAAATTCAATCTCAATTTTTTGAAGATTGGAAATCTGTTAAATATAAAAGAGAACTTATTGCACCAAAAGGAACAAATAAGGATAAATCAAAGTTATGTTATGATTTGATCTATAAAGGTATCAAACCGACAGAAGAAAAGTTAAAATCATTATTTGATAGTGAAATAATCACACTTAGACAATACAGGTATTATTTGAATTTTATACAGAATGATTGGAATGAATTTAAACTGAAATTATTGCTGAAAGCAAGTAAAGAAGAGTTAGAAATGCTTCAATTGCTCAAAAATAGAATATAAATAAGTAATTATAATAACAAATAAAGTGGTTGAGAAGCGTAAAAAAATGACAAATCTTTTTTCGCTAAAAAACCCTAAAAGTAACAAAAAACAAAAGTTTGAAGTTTGTAAAATACATAAAATCAATAATATACATATTATATCGGTATAGTATGAGTAAATATGATAAACTTTTATTTGTTAAATGGGACGTATATATCCCGTCGTCCCGTCGTTGGAAACTTGTAATATATTTCCATTAATGGAAACTAAGTACACCGAGAAATTAAAACATTATGAAATATTAAAATAGACAATTATTAAAAACCAGCATTTGAAAATAAAAGGAATTAAAATAGTAGATAAAGTAGTTAATATTCTAAATGATTCAAAAAGTAGTAACAATTCAGTCAATATGTAATTAGATAACCTTATTAGCCCCTATAGAAATTCAGAAAAGAAAGATTATGAATAAAAAAAGCCCTCAAAAGTCTATCAGGCGAAACTTTGGGCTTATTTTTTTGAAAGGGGGGCAGTTGTTACAAAATGATTCAAAAAATAGGCTTAGGCAATTGTATAAAATATCTACTAATTAATTTCTACTAAATACGCTTTTAATATCCCTATAAATGAAATAGTATCAAAAATAGTATTATGAAGAAAACCCGCAAAAGCTACACAGCACAAGACAAAGAATCTGCCCTTAGATATTATCTTATTGGTTTGAATCTTCACGAGGTCTCAAAGCTTACCGATGTAAACTTTGAGACTTTAACCAAATGGCAAAAAAAATATAGTTGGACAGCTCAGAAAGAACCTGAAAACATCAAAACAAGAGCTTATGAATTTTATAAAGCTGGTAAGTCTTACTATGAAATTTGTAAAACTCTAAAAAAGTCAAGAGCGACAATAAGAAGATATATAAAAGAAATAGAAAATCTAAAATAAAAATGCACTCCCCAGCGCAAAGTATTTTCATACTTCATAAAAGATTTTCATTAAAAACCATCTAAAAATATTAATTAGTCCTAATCAGACTAAAAACATACACTGAAAATCAATCAATTAATATAAATAGTAACAAATAAATAACAAAATGAATGATTTAGACCCGATTGAATTAGGAATAGTTCTTAATTCAGATGAACTGATTCAAGATTTTAACAAAATAATGTTATCATCAAAAAGCTTAGATGAATCCATTTTACAATCAAAAGCAAGTTTTAATGAGTTTATTAAAGCTCAATTCGATGCTAAAAATCCTTTAAATCAATATGCTAAATTGACAGAAGCTCAAACAAACGCTTTAAAAAGACATTCAGACGCTTTGATTTGGTTAAGAAATGAGTTAAGAAATACTTTTGATGAAACACAAATAAAAGTATATCAATATCAGATAAAACAAACAGAGAACGCAATAAAACAAATTTTTGAATCTGCAAATAATAAAGTTGAGTTATTAAATGATGCTGAACTTATTGAAAGCAAAAAAAAATTAGAAGATGTAGGAAGATTGTTAGATGAAATATCGGACAAAACATTTACGCCGTCTTTTGCTTCAAATGCTGAACTCGAAACGCTATCAGAGCATATTAATAGAACAGATGACGAAATGGAGCAATTAGGAATCGTAATTGATTTTGTTTCGAATAAATTAGAACAAATAGACCCAGCGTCGGCAGAATTTGCAGAATTAGCAAACGATATAAATACAGCAAATACAATGTTGGGACGTTCTCCCGCTATTTATGATAGTGCGGGAAATAGTATAGACCAAATGAATGACGCTCTGAAAGAATTTCAAGCACAACTTGCGAATGAAACCGACCCGCAAAAGATTTCAATCTTAAATCAAAATATACAAAACTTAGAAAATTCAATAAGAGCAATGAAAAATGCGGGACGTGCTGGCTTTGATGAATTAGGAAATAAAATAGAAAAAGAAAAAAATGTAGTTGTTCAATTACAAACTGAATTAGAAAATTTAATACAGAAAATGGCTCGATTAAGGTTAGAAAATAACCATAATTCGAGCGAATATCAGCAATTGACAAATAGAGCTATCGAAATTAGACAGGCTTTAAATGGTGTAAATCAAGAAGTGAACGCAAGTGCTTCGGTAACTTCTAATTTAGATAGTATTATTCGAGCAACAACGGCAATAACAGCGGGATTTTCTATTGCTCAAAGTTCAGCGGTATTATTTGGTAAAGAAAATGAAAATCTTTCAGAAGCAATAGCAAAAGTAACTTCTACAATGGCAATTTTACAAGGATTTCAACAGATTCAATTAGAATTAAAACGACAAGACACTTTATTAACAAACGCACAAACTTTATCGCAAAAGCTTTATAATATTGTTGTTGGTAATTCTACAGGAGCATTAAAAACTTTTAGAATAGCCTTAGCGTCTACAGGTGTAGGTATTTTTATTGTTTTACTTGGAGAACTTATTGCGAATTGGGATAAAGTTAAAAAAGCAATCGGTTTAACTTCTGATGAAATAGAACAAAATACAGCTATTACGAAAAAAGCAAATGATCTATACGGCGACCACATTTCGAAGCTTCAATTTTTAGTAACTCAAAATAAAGGGGTTGAATTAACAGAACGTCAAAAGAAAAAAGCCGTTGAGCAATTTAATGATGAGTTTTCAGATACTTTAGGAGCTGTTAAAAATTATGCAGAATTAGAGCGTAAGATTATAAATAACGCCCCTAAATATGTACAATATTTACAATTGAAAGCGCAAGCCGACGCCGCTTATATTTTAAGTTTAGAAAAACAAAAAACACTTTTAGAGCAAATAACAGCCTTATCCGTAGGGGATTTAAAATGGTATGAAAAAATTTCACAAAAAACAGATACTCTTTTTGAAAAAGGTTGGAAACTTTTAGGCTTTGATACAGGAACAGCAAAGACGGAAATCTCAACAGAAGAGATTTTAAATATGTTAGGATATAGCGAAAAGGATTTTGATAAAGCAATAAAAGTTTATTCTGCTTCTCTTCAACAAAAATTAAAAACTTTTAGAAAGGAGAAACTAAACAATGATAAATTAACAAATACAGCCATTGGTTTACAACAAGATTTATCAAGTAAAGCGGATGAATTAAATATAAAAGAGGGAAAACTTGAAAAAGAAAAACAAGATAAGAAAAAAAGTAACGAATCAGAACTTAAAAAACTCGCAGAAGAAAGAAATAAGCTGATTAAGGATATTTCAGAAGCTGAACGTAATATAATGTTACAAACTCTATCTGATTATGATAGACAAATTGAAGAAATCAAAAAAAAATATTCAGATTTTAGAAAAGAAGCAAAAAAACTTGAATTTGATAAAATAGATAATAAAATAGTTTTACAGATTGATTCATTAGAAAAAACAGAATTAGAAAATCTAAAATATAAACAAAGTACTGATGATTTAATAACTCAACTTGAAAAAGAAAAGGAACTTTTTAAAGCTTATGAAGAGTTAAAAACATCTATTGCCTTTGATGAGTTATCAAAACAAAGTGAAAATTCAATTTTAGGTTTTGAGAATTTCTCTGAACGTATTCAACAGGAAATGGATAAAATTTTATCGAAACCTGAAAAAGATAGAACGAATTTAGAAAAAGACAGATTACTAAAATTAGAAGAGTTAAAAACTAAATCTACAACAGAAGAAAAAGATAAATCAGATAGGAAATATATAAAAGCTTATGAAGAAAGCGTAACTTATTACGAGAAAATTAAAGCATTAGATAAGGAATACTTAGAGAATAAAAAGGAACTTGAAAAAGTTACGGACATTGAAATTCGAGAAGTAAAAATTCAGGAACTCGAAAAACAAAAAAAAGCAAAAATAAACGCTTTAAAATTAGAATATAATGAGTCTTTAGATATTTGGAGAAACTTAGAATCTGATTTAACGGGATTGTCAAAAAAAGAATTAGATAATAAAATAAATTCTTTAGATGAGTATTATAAAATATCAAAGGATTACTTAGATAAAGACCAGCAAACTTTTATAGAAAGTGAAATTGATAAAGCAAAATCAATTAACGGACGTACAGATTTAGAAGTTAGAGAAAAAAATGCTTTAGAAAAAAAGAAAAAACTTTTAGCTGAAATTAACTCTACTCAAATAAAAAGTAATGAACAAGTTGCAAAAGAAGCTCAAGCATTTGCTGACATAAATGATGAATTAGAAGAGATAAGACTTGAAAAATTAGCGATTGTAGTTGGGGAGTTGCAAAGAGTATCAAACATAGCTAATTTATTAGCATCTGCTTTTGCAGAATCAAATGACGAATTATCAAAAATTTTTAAAACTCTTTCAGAATTAGCGGAAGATATAGGTAATGTTATAGGGGCTTTTACAAAAGGTATTGTAAATGGTATTGTGGCACTTGTAGCTGCTCTTATTAAATGGGTTGGTAAATTGTTTACAATGGGTAAGCGGGCACGTGAAAGCCGTAAACAAGCAATCGAAGAGATGAAGAAATGGCAAGCCGAAATAATTGCACAACAACTTGAATATAATAAAACTTTGAGAGAACGTGAACAAATAGAAGCCAGCATAAATGATTTATACGTTTCGAGAGTTCAAAACATCCGTGAGGAAATGGAAGCTTTAAAGAAAAATAAAGTATCAGTTATGGGAGATATGGACAGAATTTGGCAAAGATTACTTGGTTCTGAAACTATTTTCGATAAAACATTTAAGAAAAAAGGCGGGTTTCTTGGATTTGCTAAAAAAACAAAGGTTGTAGATCATTATGATTCAGTTGCAAATTTATTAGGGATTGATAAAGATACTCAGATAACGGATGAACTTTTTTCAAAATTAGAAAAGTTAAACGCTATGAAGCCTTTGACAGGAGACGCAAAAGAAGCTTACGAGCAACTTAAAAAATTACGTGATGAATACGGCTCAATTGATGACGCACTTAAACAATTAGAAATTGATTTAAAAAATGCGGTAACAGGAACAACAGCACAATCTATAGCAGATTCAATAAAAGAGGGAATAAAGTCGGGAAAAAAAACCTTTGCAGATTTTGCAGATGATATAGAAGGGTTTTTAAGAGAAGCTATTTTGTCGGGAATGTCGGCAAAAATTTTAGAGCCTGAGATGCAAAAATTACAAGATTTACTATTTGAGATGATGGGCGACGGCGTTTTAACTGATGAAGAACGTAAGCAATGGCAAGAAATTTATTTAAAAGTTGCAAAAGATGCTCAGGAATATTTAGATTTGATGAATCAAGCTGGAATAAATATGAGTGGCTCATTGAATAGCTCAAACTCATTAAAAGGAGCTATTGAGGGAATGTCGGCTGAACAAGCAGATTTATTAGCTGGTCAATTTGGAGGTTTACGATTGACACAACTCGAAACCAATAATATTCTGAAAAATGGTGCTGCTCAACAGTTACAGCAAACAAGTAGAATGATTGAAATTTTAGGAGCTATCGAAAACAATACAAAAAGAACAGCTAATAATACTGAGATTTTATCAGAATTACCAAAGATTAAAGCTTTATTGGAGAAAATGGCACAAGAGGGGAGACGAAGTTCGGGACTTTAATAAAAATAAGTTTATCACTGTTACTCAAAATAAATGTTACTGATTTGTTACGATTTGTATTAAATATGATTTTAAAACATTGATAATCAATAAAATAAATCTGTTTGGTTCTCGTGCAAGTGGGACCACAAAAGCACCTTTTTAAAGGTGCTTTTTTTATTTAATTATGCTGAATTTTAATCATTTAGCAATTTTACTACATTTTAAAATCACCATTTTTCACCATTGTTTTGATACCCGTTTGATACCCATTTTATTTTTTTATTAGTTTCTTTTACTCCAAGTTCTACCTTCGTTTTTTGAATAATATAATCCTTTACTTGTATTGGCAAGTAATTCTTTACCATTGTCAATTAACTCAATAAAGTTTCCATAAGAAGACCCTGAGAATCTTGTGCTCCAAGTCCTCCCATCATTTTTAGAATATTCTAATTTGTTAGAGTTTGTTGGATTGATACGAATCATTTCGCCATTGTAATTAATCATTTGTGACATAATTTTTAATATTTATAGTTTTTGTTAATGTGGACAAGTTAATCCCTGTTTTAATTATATTTTTTCGTTTTTACATAATTGTATTATTTATTTCTCTATCAAATAATAAAGAGATAATTCATAATCGTTATTTTCTACTACATCATTTTCTTCAATATTCATTACAATAGAAGCATTATTATGCATTTCTTTTTGAATTACATCATTGATTAATCCTATATCATCCATCGTAATTTCTTTAGAATGATCGCATTTAATTTTGATAACAATTTTATCCTGGAATGATTTATTTCTTAAAAATGATGACATTTCATTTACTATTTTTTCAATACTTCCTATAAAAGTTTCTTTTAAACCATTTTCTAAAATGTGCTTTTCAATTTTATATTCTTTTTCTTTCATTTTTTTTATTTTGTTTCAAAACTATATTGAGGTGTGGACATAGTATGGTCTTAGCTATTGATAAATTTGAAAATAATATTTTTTAAAAATTATGCACACCTAAAAATTTCTTAAAAATGATTGAAGAAAATATAAATAAAGTTGATGAATTAGTAGAATTGATAAAAGAATATTCTTCTAAAAATCCTGAACAACGATTTACACAAATCTTATTTAATTTAAAAATAAACGAATTTAAAGATGACGATTTTACACAGGGTTTAAGAGATAACTACAATGATCTTGATCAAAATGTATTGAAAAGAATTCGAGAACGATTAAGGTTATTAAATAAATAATTTTAATATAAAAGCAAACCGACATTGTTTGTCCGTAAGCTATTTTATGTTTGTATTAAAATTACAAAATATGGCTAAAAGAGAACAAATGTTTCGGTTGATGAATATATCAAACTTCCTAAAATCTAAACCAAGAGGTGTAACATTTAGAGATATTCAACAGTATTTGGAAAAAAAATACGATGAAGAAGATTATGATGGTGAATTAGCTTTCAGTGAAAAAACTTTTAAGCGCGATCGTAAATTGCTTCTTGAACTTTTTAAAATAGAAACAAAGTTCAATCGTTCTACAATGCTTTATCAGATTATTGAAGATAACGAATCAAATCAAACTATTTTTGATAATTTATTATTAGTTAATGCATATAAAAAGGCAGCTGACCAAGCAAATATCTTACTTTTTGAAAAAAGACAAGCTTCTGGTTTGGAAAATCTTGATGGACTAATTCATGCAATTAAAAACACAAAAATTATTAGTTGCACTTATACGAAATATTGGGAAGGTGTACCTAATAAAAAGGTTTTAGAATCTTATGCTGTGAAAGAATTTAGAAATCGTTGGTATTTGATTGCAAAAGATCGTAATGATGATGATTTTACTTTGAAAACATATGGATTGGACAGAATTTCAAATTTAGAAATTCATTCTTCAACATATGTAAAGAATAAAAAAGTGAATGTAGAAGATATGTTTATCAATTCGTTTGGTATTATTTCGACATTAGGACAAGAGCCAACTAAAATCACTTTATCTCTGATACCTTGGCAAGGAATGTATGTGAAATCATTACCCATTCATCATTCGCAAAAGATTCTTGTAGACAATGAAAATGAGTTAAAATTGGAATTAAACTTAGTTCCTACTTATGATTTTTTCCAAGAAATATTAACGCATAATCAACGATTATTATCATTAGAACCAAAAGCAGTAAGAGAGGAATATCTTAAATTTTTACATGTAGGATTAAATAATCTTACAAAATAATAACATATTTAACAATTACGTAAAAACGTAAAATTATATTTGTTGAATAAAATTCGTTTTCATAGTATTGCATAATCAACATTATGTAAACAATACAATATTTCATTAAATCATCATGGTGCTTTAAGCGATGCTAAAGCTTGTGCTGAATTGTTTTTGATACATTTACAAAACATAAGTAAAATTTAAAAATGAACAATAAAATATCAATAAAAACTATAAGTGAATTACTACAATATAACTTCTTTATTCCTTCTTATCAGAGAGGTTATCGCTGGACTGAACAACAAGTAACTGATTTGTTGAATGACATAAATGAATTCACAACAGATTCTGATGAAAAAAATTGGTATTGTTTACAACCAATTGTAGTAAAACAAAAAAAGGATGAGAACAAGTGGTACGTAATTGACGGACAACAATGGTTAACTACAATTTATCTAATCTTGTATTATTTGAATCAAAAATATACAGAAGAAAAAAGAGTTAAATTGTTTGATTTAGAATATGAAACTCGAAAAGATTCGGCGGATTATTTAAAAAATAAGTTAGGTAAGATAAAAGAAGATACTTCAAATATTGACTATTTTTATATATCAACTGCTTATCAAACTATTTGTGATTGGTTCAAAAAAAAGGAAGAGAAACTTGATGTGATTACGTTTAGTTCTAAATTCAATTCTTCTACAAAAGTTATTTGGTACGAAACTTCACAAAATGAAGATTCTATTGATATTTTCACAAGAATAAACAGTGGGAAAATACCTTTAACGAATGCAGAATTAATAAAAGCATTGTTTTTAAATAGCTCTAACTTCTCCAATACAGACACAGAGAAACTGCGTTTGAAACAATTAGAAATAGCTTCAGAATGGGACAGAATTGAATTTGCTCTACAGGACGATTCTTTTTGGTATTTCATCAACAAAAATGAAAACAATCTTCCAACGAGGATTGAGTTTATTTTCAAATTAATGTATGAAGTAGCACAAGCAGAGGATAAAGAAGTGGAGGAAAGAAAACACTTGGGAATAAAAACTAAAGAACAAATTGATAAGAGAAAAATTGAACATCAAACAATTGTTGAACAATTCGGAAATGATGAGTATGCTACTTTCAGATTTTTTAATGATAAATTCAAAAATAATTCTGAAGTAAATAATAACTGGAAAGACATAAAAAAGTATTTTCAAACGCTTGAAGAATGGTACAACGATAGAGAATTGTATCATAAAATCGGTTATCTGATTACAGTTGGAATAAATATAAAAACTATTCTTGGTAATAAAGAAAACAAGACCAAAATTGATTTTGGGAAGTGGTTAGATCAAGAAATCAAAAAAATAGCAAGCAAAAAGCAAGTTGATAAATTAGAATATGAAAAAGATAATGCTCAGTTAATCAATGTATTGCTTTTGCACAACATCATTACAACAATAAATAGCGATGATACTTCTCTACGTTTTCCATTTAATAAATACAAAGACAAGAAAAATGGTGGTTGGAGTTTAGAGCATATTCACGCACAAAATTCTGATAATATTACAGAAATCGATGATTTTGAAGAATGGTTGAAAGTAATAGATACCGATATGATTACGGAAGAAATAAAAACAGAAATCAATAATTTCAATAATGACAAACAAAAGGAAAAAGTTTCTTCACTTGTCGAGAAATTAAGTAATCTATTTGGCGAACTTGATATTCATTCTATTGAAAATATGGCATTACTTTCCAAAAATGACAACTCAAAACTTAATAATGGATTGTTTCCTGTAAAAAGAAAAAGAATAATTGATCTTGAAAAGAATGGAGCATTTATCCCTATTACTACCAAAAAAGTATTCCAGAAATATTTTGATGACTGTACAAAACAATTTAGTAAATGGGAAGAAAAAGACAGAAATGCTTATTTGAATGACATTAAAGAAACTTTGAAAAACTATTTATCTCAAACAGAATTATAAAGACAATGAACAATAATTTAATATCAAATAACATAACTTTTTTACAACTACTATCATCTGAAAGCAAAGTATGTAATTGCTGTGGAAATTTAGAATGGAATCCTCTTAATAAAATAGAAATACCAATCATACAACGAGATTATGCACAAGGTAGAACTGGTAAAGAAGAAGTTAGAAATAATTTCTTAGAAACGCTTAAAAATACTCTTATACAAAACACTAAATTAGAATTAGATTTTGTTTACGGCAGTATAAAAGATAAGGTTTTTCAACCACTCGATGGTCAACAACGTTTAACAACTTTGTTTTTGTTGCATTGGTTTATTGCTATAAAAGAGAATAAGTTAAATGATGAATTGAAAAAACTCTTAACAAAATTCACCTACGAAACACGTACCAGCTCACGTGAGTTTTGCGAAGAATTAATCAATAAAGGGATTGATTACAATCAAAAAGATAATATTTCTGAACAAATCATCGATAACTCTTGGTTTTTTCTTTCATGGAAAAGAGATCCAACAATAAAATCTATGCTAACAATGTTGGATTCGATTGAACAGAAATTTAGAGATACAACGGAAGTTTGGGGTAAACTAAACAATATTAGTTTTTATTTCATAGAATTACAGGATTTCGGACTTTCCGATGACTTGTATATAAAAATGAATGCAAGAGGTAAACCTCTAACTGATTTTGAAAACTTCAAAGCAAAGTTTGAACAGCATATTACGAAAAATCATTGGGAAAAAGATATTACTAATCCACAAGAAACGTTTACTCATAAAATAGATACTAATTGGACAGATTTATTTTGGCAGTATAAAGATGAAAACAATAAAATAGATGATAATTTTCTGAAATTCTTTTCAACAATTGCGATTCTTAATTATGCTCAAAATAAAGAAATTTTTGAAAATTTAGAAGAAGAAATTGAAATTAAAAAAATACTTAAAAAAAAGAATAAAAGCAAAAATGTTACTGAAGATGCTGTAAAGAAAGAACGTATTGAAATAAGAATCACTGAGTTAGCGAATAATTATAAAGCTATCACACCAAAAGATTTTCCTACTGCTATTTCTTTTGATTTTCTTAAGAAATGTTTAGAATATTATTCAAAGGATGACAATGATAAAATCTCTTTAGAACTAAATCTGTGGGATATAACAAAATCAGGAAATTTGTTTGTAAATTCAATAAAAATAAATGAAAATACGACTTATAAAACCCGAGTACTATTTTATGCTCAAACATTATTCTTCCTAAATAAAAGTTCTGATTTAATCTCGTTCAACAATTGGATGCGTGTTGTAAGGAATATTGTAGAAAACTCAACGATAGATAGTGCTGCTATGTTCATTTCAGCAATAGATTTAATTAACGAGCTTTCTGACGGATGTTTTGATATTTACGGATATCTTTCTCAAAATAATATCAAATCAGGATATTCAAAAGTACAAGTGGAACATGAGGTAATTAAAGCAAAATTAATAAGTGGAATTGAAGGTGATAGATGGAAGAAACTTATTTTTGAGAATGAAGATCATCAAATGTACAAGGGTGTAATTCGATTTTTATTAGATAATAATGAAAACTTAGAGATATTTGAAAAATGGAGTAATAGAGCTAATTATTTTTTTGCTAATGATGGAATTATAGAAAAATATAAAAAGGATGCATTATTGCTTAGAGCATTAGTTAGTCAATTTAAAGATTGGAATCAATTTAATGCATTGGATTACGATTGTGAAAAAGGAACTTGGAGTAATATTTTAAGAAACGAAAAACTCATTCCAAAATTTCAAAAATTATTAGAAACGAATGATGAGGCAGATTTAAGAAAAATGCTTCTAATAGATTCTACTATTGAGGACGAAAAACTTAGACTTGTACATGAAGATTTATATAAAACTAAAATATTAATGGCAATAGAAAAAAGAACTAGATTAGCCAAAAATTATAATAATTATGTACTTTATCCTTACAATGCAAAAGTTGACTGGAAAAAATATATTGTAGGTTCTGAAAGGAACAAAATATTGTCAGATAAGATTAATGAAGAAATAATTACCTTTAAAAATGAAAATCAACAATTAAAATCTAATGGAGAATTAATTCCATTTTTCTGGGGATTAGATATTCCTTTTATATATAATAAAGTGGAATACATTTGGGACCGTAATAATAAAATAATTAAAGTTTCTACTAAGGAAGAATTTGTTGTAGAAGAATTTTGTTGGGAAAAATAAAAAATCAAATAATTAATAGGACTCATCCAAAAGATGAGTCTTTTTTTATTTTATAACTTTTTAATGGACATGTATTGTCTTTATCTAAAAATACATTTGTTACAAATAAGTAAATAATGGAAACTCTTAACAAAAAACAAATCTTAGAAAATATTGGTCTTTTATATGAAAAAGCTGAAAATTGTAAATTAGAAAACTCATTTTTTGAAAGTGCAAAAGATGAAATAAATTTACTACAACGTTATTTTAAATTATCTGAAAGTCAAATATTATTCATAGCTGTTATTATTGCTTTAAATTATAAAGGGAGAACTGTTGATTTGAATGATTTAATTCAATATTTTGATTGTAATCCAATGAGAATTCTTGAATTTTCAGACGATTTAGATTTTTTGCAAAAGCAGAAATTTATTAAAAAACAGAAGTCTAGACACCGAATAAAACTTCAAGGAATTTATGATGAGTTTACAATCAATGAAGAAATTACTAATGCCATTCTTAATAATAAACCTTTTCCTAAAATTCTGGATGAGAAAAAAAATGATGTCATAGATTGTTTGGAAGAAATATACAATTTGGGAAATCGTAGAGATGAAGACGAAATTTCTACTTCTG
Organism: Empedobacter sp. UBA5528; assembly: GCF_002426075.1. Classification (NCBI taxonomy): domain Bacteria; kingdom Pseudomonadati; phylum Bacteroidota; class Flavobacteriia; order Flavobacteriales; family Weeksellaceae; genus Empedobacter; species Empedobacter sp. UBA5528. The sequence goes on from NZ_DINY01000003.1 coordinate 71,222, forward strand.
AGTTATTTAGATATACAAGACAAATAATTAATCTTCATGTCAATTTTCCATTAATTAAAAAAGTGAAACAATTTAATTTTACTATCGATGAAAATTATCTTTTCCTGTATTTGATTTGGAAAACAATTACGGGTAAAGAATCGACAGATATTGGTAGAGCATTAGAAGGAATCTATGAAAATGCTGGTAAGCGAATTGATGTAATGCAAAATTTAATAAATGCTAATCATGTATTATTAGAAAACAATTTAATTGAAATTGTGGAAGCGAAGTTTTTTAACGATACTGAAATGAAATTATCGAGTAAATCGTATCAACTTCTATTTGATTGTGGAATTAAATTAATGCACAATAAAGTAAAAAAAGATAATGTTATTGAACCATTAGAAATTGTTGCACGTGAATTGATTTTTGATCAAGATGAGATGAAGCAACTTAGTTTTTTAGAAAATTTATTAGAAGAAAGCAAGTTTAAAGAAACACAAAATAGGTTAAAGGAAAAAGGTTTACCAAAAGGAATTTCAATATTATTACATGGATTTCCTGGTACAGGTAAAACAGAAGTAGTTAAACAATTAGCAAAATCAACAAATCGCTCAATCATGAAAGTTGATATCAGTCAATCAAAATCAATGTGGTTTGGAGAAAGTGAAAAAGTCATTAAACGTGTTTTTACATCATATAAATCGTTTTTAAATGAATGTAATCACACACCTATTTTGTTATTTAACGAAGCTGATGCGATATTTTCTACAAGAAAAGAAATTAATAGCTCTAATGTTGCGCAAACGGAAAATACAATTCAGAATATTCTTTTGGAAGAACTGGAGAATTTTGACGGAATTTTGATGGCCACTACAAATTTGGCAACGAATTTAGATACCGCATTTGAGAGAAGGTTTTTGTATAAAATATTTTTTGATCAACCAAAAGAATCAATTAAAGCTAAAATTTGGAAATCAAAATTTCCTTATTTAACGAAAGATTCCTGCAAAAAATTAGCTGCAACATTTAATTTCTCTGGAGGGCAAATTGAGAATATTTACCGTAAAAGTGAGATTAACGAAGTGCTTTATGATAAGAAATGTAATATTAACGAAATACAACAATTTTGTAATGACGAATTAATAAATTCTGAAAGTCCTAAAATTGGTTTTGGGAAAAGTAGTTAAAAGCTTTGTTAACTACATATTCAACTCATATCTAACAGAACGTCCTGCACCTTCAGTAATCAATACTTTTTTTTCAACTAAATCTTGTAAATCACGTGTAGCCGTAGCTTTTGATGTTTTTGTTATCGAAATATATTTCTTTGCTGACATTCCGCCTTCAAATCCTTCTGCTCCTTGATCCAACATTTTGATAACGACTTTTAGCTGACGTTCGTTTAAAAGAGGTTTTGTTTGATCTAAAAACTTCGTTTTATTTAAAATAAAATTGGTTATTTTCTTTGCTTGGATTTGTGCATCAAGAATAGTTGTAGAAAAATACAAAATCCAATCTGTAATTTCTAATGTTTGCTGAGCATCTTTCAATGCTTCGTAATAATTCTTTTTATCCTTTTCAATCGTACTTGATAAACTCATGATTAACGGACGATTAAAACTTTCTGCTAAACATTTTTCTGCAATAGCACGTCCAATTCGTCCATTTCCATCTTCAAACGGATGGATTGATTCAAAATATAAATGTGCAATAGATGCTTTAATTAATGCATTTTTAATATCGATTGGTTCAACTTTGATTTCATTATACCAATTGACAAATTTTTGCATTTCTGTTGAAACTAATTCTGAAGGAGGAGCTTGATAATGTATTTTTTCACGTCCATATGCTCCCGAAACAATAACCATTGGCTCTTCACCGATTCTATAATTTCCTGCATTAATAGAAGTAGAATTTTCGAATAAGATTTTATGCCATTCTTTTACTAAATCTTCTGTTAGTTCAGTTTTAAAGTTATTACGAACATCGACCATTAATTCACCTATTCCACGTGCATTTTTATCTTTTATATGGCTAATAGAAGAATGAATCCCAATTTTATTTTTAATGGATGACATTACATCTTGACGGCTATAAAATTCGCCTTCAATCTCAGAAGTTTTAATTGCTTCATCAATCATAAATTGAATAATCGTTTCTTGCTTGATATCTTCGGGCAGGGTATCAATCATTCCTTTTAATTCGCCTGTTTTTAAAGCAAATTTTATAACTATTTGGTCAATTACAGATGAGTCATATTCAAAATTTGCCCAATTTTTATATTGCCAATTGTATTTCATGAGCCGATTATTTAATCTAATTGGCTCAAATATAATAAAAATA
>NZ_DINY01000033.1:0-105586 GCF_002426075.1 Empedobacter sp. UBA5528
CACAAAATTTTGGACAGTGTCTTTTTATATGTTTTTTAATTATTGTTTAAATAATTCATTAAATTTTCTCTCCTCCTCTTTCATCATTTCATCAAATTCTACTTGAGTTATCGATTTACCTTTTGTTGGTTTATTTATTTTTAATTTATCACTCACTTCAACTTTTGTTGCTAAATAAATTTGTTTGTTTACGGAATTTTCTTCTTTATTCGTCAAAATTAATTTTAGAATAATTCCTGGTAATCCTTCATAATTAGAAGGTCCATTTTTTATTTTAATTGTTGACGCATACCAAGCTTCAACAAATGAATTTTCAGAAACTTGTAAAGTTGCTTTTTTAACATCGAACCCTAAAATTTTATCTTTATCTTTTGCTAATATCCAATTTTTGGTTGTTATAGAATCGGTTATTAACATTTTTTTTCCGTTATAGTTCACTTCAGAAAGAGTTGATTTGTCAACTAAATTTTTATAATAAATTCCTCCTGGTCCACTTATAAAGGAAATTGAGACTCCTGATCTACCCTGAGAGTTATCAATTCTATCTATTCTTTGGAAAAGCGATTCTTTATCAGAACTTAAAAACTCAAAATACAATCTATTTTCGTTACTGTTTTTTAATCGTTCTTTGACAACAGCATCTTTTGCATTTTCAATATCAAATTCATTTCGAAATTCGTATTCTATTTGTATTTTTTCTTGACAAAATGTATTTACAAAACACAATAACATTACAAATGAAAGTATATTTTTCATATAGATTCTTATTTTTTTCTAATTTCTGTGGCTTTGGATAGTTAATTGAATCATAAATTATTTTCCCATTCAAATAATAATTCTATATCTATTCTTTCTCCTTTTGGGAATATAAAATTACTGTCTATTTTTCTTAATTTTTCTTTAACTCTTTCTGGCGTTTCAAATTTTAATTGTGGATATTCTTTGATGCTTTTTACAGCATACGTTTTATTTTCTAAAGGATTTTTTATTGTACTTACTTCTATCTTTTTCACGTCCTTTAATTGCCAAGAATATCTCCCGCTGTCTTCATTAACACTTACTATTGCGCCAGGAAGTCCATGCAATTTCCATGGTCCAACATTTACAGGAATATCTAATGTGTACCAAGCTGTATAGTTTCGCCCTCTGAAAGTAGCAGTCGCTTTTTTAAGATTATAATCATTTTCTACTTTTGTTTCATTTGATAATTCCCATTTGATAGTTGGTATTTTTTCTGTAAAATTCATCATTTCAATATCAATCTGTTCTTGAATGACCATTTCTAATTTTTTGAAATTACTATAAATTAATTCATTATCAATCACCTTTTCATCTATAACTAATGAAGTGCTGTTTTTTTCACTCTTTGCTTTTTCTTTTAGTTTTATTACCGTATATAAACTTACCTTATTAGGAACGTCATATACTAATGTTGTGTTATATGTATTTGTTCTATTCAATATTGAAACATGATTATTGAACTGATAATCAAGCTTATAGATTTGCGCATAAATAGAATTAGCAATACAAAATAAAACTATTAATAATAGTGGCTTTAATTTCATTTATTATTTATTTTATAATAGCCTGATTAATTATAATCAGGCTATATTAATGTAGTTGATATTAGTTAATTCAATTATGAATGATCTGCAATATATTGCTCTAAATACTTATCAGCTTGATAATTACAATTTAACTCTGAAGTAGCATAAACTATTGTATAAGCAAGTAATTTACCATTACCATCACGAATTGTTATTTCACAATTATTAACATCTTCAGAAGTATTATAATTTATAACTGATGATAATTCTTTAACTTCATTTGTAATTTTTGTTTCTGTTTCGTTTGCCATAGCAAAAGTTCCGATAAGTGCAAAAGCACTTGCTAATAAGATTTTTCCATTTTTTTTAGTTTAAATATTGTTGTTAATATTTCTAAATTAATATTTTTTTTAAAAAACAAAAAATTTTAAATACTTAATTTAAGAAATATTTAAAAATGAAGTTTTTTACATTAGAGTTGAAATATCTATAACACCTTTTATGTTAAGTAAAAGGTGTTTTTTATATTTTAGAATATCAATTTTGAAGTGGATATTTTCTTCAAAAAGTTATAGTACAATAACTAATTCTATATTTATTGTGTTTAACCAAATCCTCTACTCTACTAAATCGTTAAAAATTAATCAAAAAACAGAAGAAATATCTTATAACATTCAAAACGTTTGTACTTTTGTCTTATAAAAAAAATATCCAATATGAAGCATCAAGCAGTAGAAGGTTTTTCGAAATTATCGAAAGAAGGAAAAATTGAATGGGTTGTCAATGAATATTTGAATGGCGATGAAAAAGCAATTCAAATCATGAAACAATATTGGAATGATGATGCAGATTTACAAAAACTGCACGACGAGTTTTCAGAAAATACAGTTTCTAATTTCTATATGCCGTTTGGTTTAGCACCAAACTTTTTAATCAACGACGAATTATATGCCATTCCAATGGCTGTTGAAGAGTCGTCTGTTGTTGCTGCGGCTTCTAAAGCGGCGAAATTTTGGCAAACACGTGGTGGTTTCAAAACAACAATTTTATCCACAACAAAATTGGGTCACGTTCATTTTATGTACGAAGGTGACAAAGAAAAGTTGCAAAATGCATTTGAAACAACGATTAAAAATCAATTAATCGAAACGACAAATGATATCACAAAAAACATGCGTGCGCGTGGTGGTGGTATTTTAGCTTTGGAATTAATTGATAAAACTGCTGATTTAGAAAACTATTATCAAATAAAAGCGTCTTTCGAAACAATGGATTCGATGGGTGCAAACTTTATCAATTCTTGTTTAGAGCAATTTGCCAAAACATTACGCAACGAGATAGAAGCTGATTCTACTTTTACAGATGATGAAAAAGATTCTGTTCAAATCGTGATGTGTATTTTATCGAATTATACACCAGATTGTATTGTTCGTGCAGAGGTTTCTTGTCCTGTTGAGCAATTAGCAGAAGGAAATGTAACGTCAGAAGAGTTTGTAGAAAAGTTTTCGCGCGCTGTTCGCATTGCAGAAATAGAACCATATCGTGCAACAACACACAACAAAGGAATTATGAACGGAATTGATGCAGTTGTGATTGCAACAGGTAACGATTTCCGTGCTGTAGAAGCTTGTGCGCATACATATGCGGCGAAAGATGGACAGTATTCTTCATTAACGCATTGCGAAGTGAAAGATGGAATTTTCCGTTTTTGGATTGATTTACCAACTGCGCTTGGTACAATTGGTGGATTGACAGCTTTGCATCCGTTAGTAAAATTAGCAATGGGAATTCTTGGGAAACCGAATGCTAAAGAATTGATGGGATTTGTTGCTGTTGCTGGTTTAGCGCAAAACTTTGGTGCATTACGTTCTTTGGTTACAACTGGAATTCAGAAAGGTCACATGAAAATGCACTTAATGAATATCTTGAATCAGTTAGAAGCAACTGAAGAAGAAAAGAAATATTTTGTCAATTATTTTAAAGATAAAACGGTTTCTCATCACAATGTTATCGAAGAGTTTTGCAGATTACGTGGTGTAAAAAATGTAGAAGAGATCAAAAAAGAGAAATAAAAATGAACTTTTTAAAATCAAACTTATTCATAATAGTATTTGTAATGATAAATTATTGTCAAGCACAAATAGCAAAAACTTGTGATAATTTTAAGAATATAATTGTAATTGATAAAATTTCAGATAATCAATATTCTAAAATAGTATTTGATAAGAAATATCACACAGAATTTACATCAGAAAATAAATCTGAATATATTAAATCTAAGATTGATTACAATAAAGTAAATCCGTGTGTTATTACTTTAGAAATTATTGAAGTTACAGATAAAAATTTTCCTTTTCCAATAGGAGAAAAAATGATTTTAGAATTAACGAATTTCGAAAATGATAATATTTCTTACGTTGCAAAAGTTAGAGATATTGAGCATCATGGAGTTTATAAAGTGTTATCTAAATTAGATTAAATATTTTATTCATGCGAATTTGGTCTGTTCATCCGAAATATCTCGATGCAAAAGGAATTGTAGCACTTTGGCGCGAAACGCTTTTGGCAAAAAATGTTTTGGAAGGCAATACAAAAGGTTATAAAAATCATCCGCAATTAACTCGTTTCAAGGCAATTGAAAAACCGCTTGAAGCGATTAATCAATATTTAGCAGAAGTTTGGGACGAAGCCACAAGACGAGGATATAATTTTGACCGAAATAAAATTGATTTTGATTTTACAAAGTTTAAAATTGAGGTTACAACAGGTCAAATGCAATATGAATTCAACCATTTATTAAAGAAGTTAGAACAAAGAGATCCTGAGCGATTCAAACAATTTGAAAACCTTAAAATGGTTGATTGCGCGGAGATTTTTGAAGTAAAAGAAGGAGAGATAGAAAAATGGGAGATCATTTCTTAGAAGAATATTTTGCGAAAGCAAAAGAAAAACAACGCGAACACAAAAAGTTTTTGGAGAAGTTGAAGAAGAAACCGCCTAAAAACTTGGATCAGAAAATGGAAGAAATTCACGAAGATGTTTTCAATCGTATTGATTGTCTTTCTTGCGCGAATTGTTGCAAAACAACTGGTCCACTTTTTACACAAAAAGATATTGAGCGTTTAGCGCATGTTTTTCGAATCAAACCAAGTCAATTTATTGATAAATATTTACGAATTGATGAAGATAACGACTACGTTTTGCAGCAAGTTCCTTGTCCGTTTTTGGATAGTGAAAATTATTGTTTGGTTTACGAAGATCGCCCGAAAGCTTGCCGTGAATATCCACATACAGATCGCAAAAAGTTTTATCAAATAAATCATTTAACGATAAAAAACACATTGATTTGTCCTGCGACTTACGAAGTTGTAGAACAAATGCAGAAAGAAATAAAAGTATAAATGGAAACACCTCTAAAAATAATCGCATTTATTATGTTGATATTTCCGACAATTTATCAAGGAATTGCTGGATTTAGAACCAAAGATGCTACTGTTGTAAAAAAAATTGCTTGGCGCGCCGTTTTGATGCAAATCATGGGAACGCTTTTGGCTTATTTTATCTTCATAAAAATTGGTCAAGACAAACAAGTTGCCATTTATGTTGGCTTTATGTTTTTTACGTCGCTTGCAATTTTAGTGCTGATTCAAAACATTTTGATTTACTTAAAAAATAATAGTAATAATTAAAACGTCGTCTATGAGCGACGTTTTTTTAATATCATTAAGCTAATAAATTAACGTATTGTTCTGCTTTTTCGGTTAGTTTAGTTTTTACTTGATCATAATTTGAATCAAAAAAACTTCGTAATCTGAACTTTGATTTTTTGGTTTGAATAGTTAGAATTTGATTGCGATTCAAGCGAAAAATGTCTTCTTCTTCGTACAAATAATAAATTGCTCGATATGGAATTTCATCTTTTTTGAAAATTGTTCTGATTTCGAACGTTTCTTCTTTTAACGTAAATAAGGTCAAATTAAACGTTAAATCGTATAAAATAGACATCGATGCAAGTAAAGAAATCATGAAAACGCCAATGCGTAAAAAAGGTTCGTCTATCCAAAAATTTCCTCCAAACCAAAAAGCTTTGACAAACGTGAAGTTAACCATCATTAATAATAGAAAAATGATGACGAGAAGAAGTGTTTGCCAACTAAGTTTAGATTTTACCATCTCTCATTGGATTTGTACTAATTTACAATTTTTTTGAACAGGTTTAGAAAATTTTTCTACAAATAAAAAACCTCAGATAAATCTGAGGTTCATTATATTAAAAAAAATGTTATGTTATAAAATTTCAATACTAAAACTATGATTGAGATAATTGTTATAATCCAAGATTTATGCCAAACTGAATCATTTTACGATTATCGAATGTATTATCTTTAAAATAATTATTAAAATCCTTTCTCACAAAGACATCAATCAATCCTAAACCAATTGTTACTTCGGCTCCGTAGATAAAATTATTCACATTATAATTTCCACGATTTTTGCTGCGAACACCATCTCCTTTGTAAATATTATTCGATGATAACAACGTTCCTCCATACATATATGCTGCGATATAGTGTTTTCCTTGCGGACGATATGCAAAATCTTCGGTAATATTTTTGACTTTCGAAAAATTGTATTTAAATCCAACTGGAACCATAAAATAAGCCGAGCGCAACTTCGATTTGTCTAACGATTTGTCATGTTTTATTAAACCAACATCTCCATTTTCATCACGATTAAAACGCATATCATCGTCAATTCTGTAAGTTCTCCAAGAGAATAATGCTCCTGCTAAAAAGTTAACTGGACTCGTTAAGGATAATTGTCTTTCATACATTAAACCTACTGTTAAATTGCTCGAAAACTTCTCGTGTTTGTTCAATTCTTCGTCTTTTTTTCCTGTAAACGCCATGTATCCAAAAGAAGCATAACCGTTAATTTGATTCGCAATTCGGTAACGTTTCGTCACATCTTGTTTCGTTTTTGGCGTAATTGGATCTTCGCCATTCATAATCGAAAATGCAACTTGTTGTTTGATGATATCATCTAAGTTAAAATTCACTTCCTGAATACGATCATTTATCGTTCCCGAATACACATTTGCAATCGCTTCTTTCTTCGCTGTAGCCTCAGAAGCATTCAGTTTTCCTTCTGCTAATTCTTTGTCAACTGCCGCAATTTTCTTTTCCATTGCAGATTTTTCTTCCTGCACAATTTGACGAATCACTAACGTAAATTCGCTAATGCGATCTTTTACAATTGGACTGATTTTTTCGTCATTTTTATCATTCAAATCAAATGTAAATTTTTGAGCATATAGTGATGTAGCTGATAAGCATAATAATCCTGCTACGATAAGTTTTTTTATCATAATCTTGCTAATTTATGGATATTAATGTTTTATTTGAAGCCGATAGAAACCACGCGCGATTGGTTTGACTCCTTTAGATTTTCTTTATTTTCGATCGAATACAACAACATATTTGGATCTACAAAATTCTTCTTCTTTTTGTTCACTTTTACAGAATCTAATGTTGTGTTAGCTGCAATATTTTTCTTTGGTTGAGCTTCTGATTTTAACTCTTCTTTCTTCTCTGCAATAGCTTCTTTCTTCGTTGGAAAAGCCATTTCAACTTGTTGAGATTCTTCGTTTATCGCCACTTGAACTTTACCATGTTGAATTGGTTTCTTCTCTTCTTGAGGCTGAATTTCAACTTCTTTTTTAGAAGAATCAATCTTTTCATTATTCGCTAAAATCGATTCTGAAGAATGAACTGTATTAGAATCTGATTGAATTTGTTGCGGATTATTTTGTTCCTGATGATTTACCAATTCTTTTGGTTCATCATTTTTAGATTGATTCGTAAATAAATAAACAGACGTAGTAACTGTAAATAACGCCACAACCGCAGCAGATAACCACCATTTGTAGTTTGATTTTTGTGGTGATGGAGCGACATCCATACGAGCCTGAATTCTGTCCCACGCATCGTGCGAAGGTTTTAGCTCACGATTTTCTAAATCGTTTTTTATATAGTTTGATATTTTATCGTTGTTTTTCATTTGTCATTTTCTTTTTACTTAGAACAATTTCTTTCAGTTTTGCCTTTGCTCGAAACAATTGCGTTTTGCTGGTCGATACCGAAATATTGAGCATTTCTGCAATTTCTTGATGCGAATAATCTTCGAGAATATGAAGATTAAACACCAGTCTATAAGGTTCTGAAAGTTGATCTAACACGTCTTGCACATTAAAATTTAACCATGTTTCTTCTACTTCTTCATCTGCTTCATCATAATTAGAAACTCTTACATCATCAACATAAATCAATGTTTTATTTGCACGTAAAAAAGTTAAACATTCGTTGACCATAATTCGACGCATCCAACCTTCGAAACTTCCTTTATTTTGAAATTTCTCGATATGATTAAAGACTTTACAAAAACCGTTAATCATACAATCTTCTGCATAATGCATGTCTTCGATGTAACTTCTACAAACGCTCAGCATCTTTTTGGAGTTTTGTTCGTAGAGTTCTTTTTGCGCCAAAGCATCGTTCTTTTTTAGTCGATCGACTAAAATTTCTTCTTTACTTTTTCGATTTAGTACAAATAATTTCACGTGTGTTAATTGCTTTCTTACTTAATAGACTCAAGGTTTGTAAAAAGGTTACAGAAAATTAGACATTTTTTTGAAATGATTTGATATAAAATGAAAAAAGCTCGCAATGAGCGAGCTTTTTAATTGTTTTTATCTAAAAATAGATTTATTTCTGAAATGAATCTTTATTCAATTCGTATAATATTTTAAGACCTTTTATTGTGTGTAGACGATCATCGATATCAATTTTATCTGTCAATGATTTGTAAACACCGCCAACTCCTCCTGTTGAAATTACATAAGATTGTTCTCCTTCTTCGGCATTGATACGATCGATCATTCCTTCGACCATACTTAAAAACCCATAAACCATTCCTGATTGCATGCAAGATTCTGTATCTGATCCTAAAACAGTTTTTGGTGCTTTTAGTTCGACTGTTGGTAATTGAGCTGTTTCTCCTACTAAAGAATTTAAGGCAGTAATAATTCCGGGAGCAATTACTACTCCACCGACATTTGCTGATTCGTCTATGCCTAAGAAAGTTAGTGCAGTTCCAAAATCAATGACAATTTTTTTGCCTTGATAATTTTGATAATGTGCAGCTACGGCATTCGCATATAAATCTGTTCCCATTTGGTTTGACTTATGCTTGATTGCTGATGGCGTATTACGATCTACAACCATTGGTTTGAACTTGTGAATCTTTTGTAATGCAATCTTAACGCTTGCTGTAAGTGGTGGTACAACCGAACCTATCACAATATCTGTAATATCATTTTTCGAAATTCCGAAAGGCTCGTACATGTTCGAGAATTTTGCAAAAAACTCGTATTCGGTACGGTAAGGTTTTGAATTGATTGTCCATGTAATAATCTCCGTTTCACTTTTGAAAACTGCGAAACGAAGATTAGTATTTCCAATATTTACTGCTAATAACATTATTTTGTAAATACGTTATTTTTATCGTTTACATCTGCCAAACGTTTTGTTGGATCGATGGTAACTTGTTTAACTTCTTTCGAAACTTTAACATCATAGGTAGGTTTTGTCCAGAACCAATCTTCTAAAATAATTCTTTTTGCACCTTGGTATTCTACTAAGTTTTCTGCTGGTTTTTCTCCACGCATTTCACGTAAAGGAATGTAGAATAATTCTTTTGAGCCATCTGTATATTCTACCAACAAATCGATAGGCATTGCAAAATCTGATTTGTTTGCAATTGTGATTGTGTTTCCGTTTACAGCTTCTACAGCGTAATCAATTTTGCGTGTTGTGTTCAAGAATAAATTGAAGTACCATTTAAGATTAATTCCAGAAACTTCTTCTGCTACACGTTTGAAATCATTCCCTGATGGATGTTTGAATTTCCATTGTTTATAGAATTCTAGGAATGTTTTGTTTAAATTATCATTTCCAATAATATATCCTAATTGAATTGCTAAAACTTGACCTTTGTAATATGCTTCTAAAGAGTATGCATAGTTTGTATTATAATAGTCTGCTAATAAACTTGCAGGTTCTTCTTTACCAGAAAGTGCTAAATTAATATATCCTTTGTAGGCATCTGGATTTGGATTAGAAGGCATTACTTTTAATTTATCTACAACATTAAGGTGCGCCATTTGCTCTACATATGATGTAAAACCTTCGTCGAACCATTCGTTGTATGTTTCATTGATACCAAATAATTGTTGGTACCAAGAGTGAGCTGCTTCGTGGAAAATAGTTCCGATTAAGCTATTTAAATTACTTCCTCCAGCAATTAAAGTTGCAGTACCATATTCCATACCACCGTCACCACCTTGAATGATTGAATATGTTTTCCAAGGATATTCGCCAAAGTGTTCAGAATTATAATCGAAGAAACCTAATGCGTAAGGCATTGCTTGTTTCCATGCAGAAGATTTATCATTGTCTTGGTAAACTAAATATACCTCAACACCATGCTTTGATTTTGCATGTTCTACAATAAATTCTTTGTCTGCAGCCCAAACAAAATCGTGAATATTTTCAGCTTTGAAATTCCAAGCTACTTTTCCATTCTTTGTTTTGATTGTTGGATTTTTTACATAACCTTTTACACTATTAGGGTCTTGTAATTCTCCTGAAGCTCCGATTACATAATCTTTATCGATGTTAATTGTGACATCAAAATTACCAAAAGGCGCAAAAAATTCGCGACCAATGTATTCATCTAAATGCCATCCTTCTGGATCGAATTCTGCCATTTTAGGATACCATTGTGCCATAGAAAATTCTACACCATCTTTCGAATTACGTCCAGAACGACGAATTTGTTCGGGAACTTGTGCATTCCAAACCATATCGAAAGTAGAAGTTTGTCCTTCTGCAATTGGTTTTGCTAATGTAACTTCTAAGATTGTTCCGTCTACTTTATATGAAACGGCTTTACCATCTTGTTTAAGAGATGTTACTTTTTGATAACCAATTTGATCTGGTTTTAATTCAGAAATACGGCTAACATATTTAGGATTTTCTTTTGTTCCGATATTTGTTGCCATTCTTTTATCAGGATCTGAAATGTTTTGTAAACGATTATCCATCATACTTCCTGGTTGAAAAGCATTAAAATATAAATGAAAATAAACTTTATTCAGGCTTTGACCTGAATTGTTGGTGTATTTCAATTGCATTTTTCCATCGTATTGATATGATTTTTCTTTCATATCAACATCTATTTTATAATCTACCTTTTGTTGCCAATATCCTTTACGTTGTGCAAAAGCTAATTGAACCAAACATAAGCAGATTAGTAAAGTGAATTTTCTCATTTCTAACTAATCATTAAACTTTAACTTCAAAAATACAAAAAAGATTGAGATTAAGGTGAAGGTTGGGGGTTGGTTGTTTTTATTTAGTTAACAACCTTCTGTTACTTTTTTTATTCATTGAATATCTATTTTAATTAATTGGTATTCATATGCCCTTCGGGGAACAGTCAAAAAAAGTAACCAAAAAAGACTTGGCTGTAAATCGATTGGACTAAAAATGGTTTTCGCTTCGCTAAAGATTTTAAAAACTCTACGAGCTAAAATCTTTTTAACGCTGCTCTTCAATCATTTTCTTAACGTCATCGATTTAATGCCAATTTTTTGATTTGGAATTTGATTAGAAAATAATGTGAAGCTGAAATGAATTTAGCTTGATAAGTTAGGGTTTACACTCTTCTATGCCCTCTCGAGAGGGATTTTTTTTTGTGTCTTTGGTGAAGTTTTTTCTTTTGATAAAAAAAGAAAAACCGTTTGTATCTTGGACATCAACTTATGTGATTTGTTATGATATAAACGGTTTTTTCTCTCTTTTCTGAATCATAGTCAATGTTAGTTTACTATGATTTTTCCTACGTAAACAGAATTAGATGCAAATAGGTTTTCTGGATTGACAAAGGCAATCCATATATGTAATTCTTTACCTTGATATCTTGGTAATAAACTTAGTTGATATGTTAAGTCTACACGGATTGCATTGGTTTGAAAAAACTGGGTTCCTACATTAAGGTCGTTGTCTTCTGCAAGTAATGCCACCATGTAATCTGTTTCGCCATTAGAGCCCATGGAGTTGTTTTCCCAATCGATCTGAATTGTTAACGGAGTTGGAGAACTGATGGCTAAGGGTTGTAGATCTATTCCTTTTCCTTTTGAAAATTGAATTTGATGATAATTAGGTAGTATTTGTAAATTATCCATATCACAGACTAATGCATTCATGACATTGCTCATTGCAGAATTGTATGTGGAACGTAATCCTACTTTTGTTCCGAAAAATGCTTTTGCATATTCTTTGTAACTCGCAAGAAATAAGACTGATTTGTTGAAACGTTCTTTGATTAATGCTTGTTTTGGAGTTGGTGCTTTTGATAATTTTTTAGGACGAATGCGTGATATTTCGTAACCGTTGACATTTGCGACTACTATTCGACCTGTACGACCGGATGTACCTGAAATGATACTGTCAATAACTTTACCCATACTTTTTGGTTTTAAATGTTTTACTTGATTTTTAATTTCTATGGTGAAGTTCGTAATGGATATCCGTATTAATTCAATTATTGCATACAAATGGAAACATTTGGAATGATTTGCAATGCTTTGGAATGAAATGTACTTATTTGTATTCGTCTGTATATTTCTGTGGTTGTGCTGTGGTTGTTCTGTTGATAAGTACCGCAGCGCTTCGGTGTTTGTTCGGTGTTTGTGTGGTTGTAGTGGTTTTGTTTTACATTTGATTTACACTCTCCTGACCTCTTTCAAACGGGGAAGTTTTTCTTTTTGGTTAAATCTTCTGTCTCTTTTTTTGTCTAAAAAAGGATTCAAAAAAAGAATTGGTTGTTAATTGTTATCTTTAATGATGATCTTATTGAGTATTATTAAATTTATTATAAATAAAAAGAGGCTTAAAAGCCTCTTGATTTATTTGAGTAATTGATTGATTATTGCTTGGTAAACTTCGTGTCTTAAGTAGACGTTTCGACCAAAATAATTGTAGGCTTTTAAAAGGTTTTTCTTTCTGTAATTGTATAATGTACTTTTGCAAATTTTTAGGTATTGCAATACATCCTCCTCTTCCATTAGGTACAAATCTAAAGAACTAATGTTTCCTTCTGCAAATGCTTGTTGCATTTTATTGATTTCTTCTGCTAATTGTTGAAACTAATTGACTGAGTTAAACGCTTGACTTTTCATCTGAAGAATCGTAAGATTTACTCTAAAGATAAATTGATTATCGAAATGATTTTATGGGTTTTAACTTTATTTATCAATAATGTGTTGTTGATAAGTTAGGGTTTACACTCTTTGCAAAATAATCCCATATAAAAAAAAGCTCGTGTCAAGTACTTGACACGAGCTTTTAAATAATAAATAATAAAAAACTATATAATAATCATTCTCCAATTACCACATTGGCGTTTGTAAAAATGACGATAATATTCCTGGAAAAATTCCCATCACAATTAAGATTACCATTCCGATAATTAAAAGGAAATTTGTTAACCCGTCTTGTGTTTTTAATTTGTTTTTCCCTTTTTTGAAATACATGTAGTTGATGATTTTGAAGTAATAATACATACTCAAAACTGCCATAACCAATGCAATTACAATCAAAAATAGGTTTTTATCGTTTGTTCCTCCAATACTCAACGCCATAAATTTCGCAAAGAAACCTCCTGTTAATGGAATACCTGCTAATGAAATTAATGAAATTGTCATCGCTGCTGCTAAAACTGGATTTGCTTTTCCTAAACCAATGAAACTCTCAAATTTTGGATTTTTGAATTGATCAATCGCATAGAAAATAATGAAGTTCGCAACTGAATAAGCAATCGTATAGAACATCAAAGCCTCTTTAGAAGCTGAATTGATATTGAACAAAACAAATAACATGAAACCTGCTTGCGCGATTGATGAATAAGCCATCAAACGTTTGACAGATTTTTGAGAAACTGCTCCGAAGTTTCCGATAAATAACGTCAAAATGATAATTGACGCGAATAATAAACGGTAATATTCGGCATATTCTACATTTGTTGGGAATGATTTTAGGACTAAAATAAATCCTAAAAATGATCCTCCTTTGATGATTGTCGACATAAACGATGTAAACACAGTTGGTGTTCCGTCGTAAACGTCTGGTGTCCATGCGTGGAACGGTGCTGCAGAAACTTTGAAACAAAATGCGAAGATGATTAAACACCATCCTGCGTAATAAATTGTTTCGAAATCTTTGTTATAGTTTACCAATTGATCAACCATAAAAGTTCCTGTTGCGCCGTACAAAAATGTTACACCTAACATCAAAATTCCTGTTGAGAAAGCTCCCATCAAGAAATATTTTACAGAAGCTTCTGTACTTCTAAGACTTTCTTTGTTTGTTCCTGCAATAATGTACATTGGAATTGACATTAATTCGATTCCTAAGAACATAATTACTAAGTTGTGGAATTGTGCTAAAACTGCGATTCCTGTAAAAGAGAAGAAAATTAAGGCATAATATTCTGCCACGTGTTTTCCTACTTTTCCAAACAAATCTTTGTTCAACAATAAGTAAAAAATTGCCAATCCTGCCAATGCGATAAAGAACGAAACGCCGTAAAGCGATTGTCCAATCATATTATCGAATTTTCCTGCGAACATTGAGCAACCTTTCAATTCGAAAATTCCTCCTACAATCATTCCGAAAAACAGAACAACAGAAAGTATATTTAAGGCACGATTATTTTTGATGTAGAATCCACTAAACATCAAAATAATACCTGAAAGTGCTGATAAAATAATCGTATTCATATCTATTTATTCAAAAATGATTAATGTGCTAATAAATTAAAAATTGGTGTTGGATAAACTCCTAAAATAATCACGATGATTGCGATTACAGAAATAACTGCAATTGGTCCAAAACCTCCTTTTTGAGCATCTTTTTGTTTGATGTTTTTCACTTCTCCAAACAATAATGCGCTTGATAATCTCAACGTATAAACGGCAGATAAAATAACACCTAAACAAGCTACTACACATAAAACTGGATTGTGTGTAAATAATGCAGAAAGCATCATAAACTCTCCGATGAATGAGCTTGTCAATGGTAATGCTACGTTTGCTAAACCGAATATCATGAATAAGATAGATAATGTTGGATCAACTTTTGCTAAACCACCAATCGATTTGATGTCTGTCAAATCATATTTTCTTTCCATAATATCTACACATAACCATAATCCTAAAACAACTAAACCATGTGAAAACATTTGGAAATAAGCTCCTGCTACACCATTTGCTAATTCAGAAAATAATGACACAAAAATTAAAGCTAAGTGAGCAATCGAGCTATATGCAATAATTTTCTTCACATTTTTTGCACTCAAAGCTATTAACGAGGCATAAACTAATCCGAAAATTGCTAAATAAGTAATGTATTTGAACAATTCTGAAATCGTTGGAAACATTCCCAAATACCAAGTAACCACTGCAAATAATCCCATTTTCGCCATCAAAGCTGAAAGTACAACTGTTAATGGAGTTGGTGATGTTTTATAGATTGTTGGTTGCCATGTATGAAATGGAAAGATTGGAATTTTAATCACAAAAGCGATTAAGAATAACAATGCCAACGCTGTGTTTGTTGAATAATGCGGTCCTGTAACTTGTACAACATCTGTTAATAAAAATGATGCTGGTTGTAAGAAAAATCCGATGTAAATAATTCCTCCTAACATAAACATCGATCCTAAAATCGTGTATAAGAAGAATGTCATATTTGCGCGAATTTTGTCTTTTCCAATTCCAAATAATCCGATTAAGAAATAAACCGGAATTAAGACAACTTCCCAGAAGAAATAGAATAAAATTAAATCTTCTGCTAAGAAAACTCCGTTTAATCCTGCTAAAGTGATTAACAATAATCCATAGAATGTATTGCTATATTTTTGTTTTGTTGTTGATAAATAAACAAAAAGAGCTAAGTAAGTAAGGTTAGTTAATAGAATCATTAATCCTCCCAAACCTTGAGCATTTAACGCGAAATAAGTTTTAACGCTGTTGAAATTGAACCATTGTGTTTGAAACGTTAACTCGTTGTTTCCACCTTTGCAAGTGATAAACAAGTACAACGCCAACAACGCTCCACCAAAGAATGCTCCTAACCATCTTTGTGGTTTTTGACCTTGCATTAATAGCATAAAAACTCCTACTATTAATGGTAAAATGATAAATAAAGATAAAAGCATTACTAACCTATTTTGAAATTAAATACCCCATAAAAAAGATTGCGATACCTGCCACGATTCCTACAACCATTAGCATAATATAGAATCCTACATTTCCGTTTTGTAGCTGACGTACATTTTTTGATGCGCGACCAGAAACAGTTCCAACTCCTAAAACAAAAGCTGCAATTCCTGCTTTTTCTACATATTTTTTCAAGACATCACCCAACTCGAACAATGGTTTTACAATTGCATTGTCATATAACTCGTCGATGTACCATTTGTCTTCAAAGAATTTTGCAATTCCTGTTGCTTCACCATCTACATGGTTTGTGTATTTCTTGATTGCATAATAAATTGCACCAAGTACACAAAGTAATAAAGCTCCCATCATCATCCATTCTGTTGCATGAGAAACATGATGAGCTTCTCCGATTGATACAACTCCACTTAAGAAAGTTTGAAGTTTATGTCCGTCTTGCATAAACAACGCTGGAATTCCGATATAACCTGCAAAAACAGAAAGAACTGCTAAGATGATTAATGGAATTGTCATTGCAGCTGGACTTTCATGCGGATGAGCTTCTTTATCTCTTAAATCTCCTAAGAAAGTCATTGCATATAAACGGAACATATAGAATGCTGTCATCACAGAAACGATAAATCCGATTCCGTAAACAACTGGATTAGAAACAAACATTCCTAATAACATTTCGTCTTTCGAGAAGAAACCTGATAAACCTGGAATACCAGCGATTGCCAAACATCCAATCAAGAAAGTGATATGTGTAATTTTCATGTATTTGCTCAAACCTCCCATTTTGCGCATATCTTGCTCGTGGTGCATTCCGTGAATTACAGAACCTGCCCCTAAGAATAATAATGCTTTGAAAAATGCATGCGTCATTACGTGGAAAACTGCTGCGATATACGCTCCAGATCCAATTGCTGCGAACATTAATCCTAATTGAGAAACTGTAGAATAAGCCAATACTTTTTTGATATCGTTTTGACGCATTGCAATCGTTGCAGTAACAAAAGCTGTTGCAATTCCTACGTACTGAATAACTTGTAATGTGATTGGTGCTGCCGAAAATAATTCGTTACAACGTGTAATCATAAAGATACCTGCTGTTACCATTGTTGCAGCGTGAATAAGTGCTGAAACTGGCGTTGGTCCTGCCATCGCGTCTGGTAACCATGTGAATAATGGTAATTGAGCCGATTTACCTGTTGCTGCTAAAAATAACAATAATGTAATTCCTGTCAATACAAAACCTGTAAATGCAGATGGATCAATTGCTAATTGGCTGAATACTTTTACATATTCTAACGTTCCAAATTCTTTGAAAATCCAAAACATCGCCAATAAGAATCCAACATCTCCGATACGGTTCATGATGAAAGCTTTCTTTGCTGCTTTGATATATTCTGGATTTGTAAACCAAAAACCAATTAATAAGAATGAACAAAGTCCAACCCCTTCCCATCCAATAAACATCATCACAAAGTTGTTTCCCATTACAAGAATCAACATGAAGAAGATGAATAAATTTAGGTAAGAAAAGAATTTTGCAAATCCTTTGTCTTCGCTCATGTAAGCCGAGCTGTACACGTGAATTAAAAATCCAACTCCTGTAATAATTAACAAAAACAAACTCGTTAATGCATCAATTTGAAATGCAAACGGAACTTGTAAAGTTGGAATATTGATAATATCAAATGCCTTAAAAATTAATGGTTGTGCATCTGCTCCTGATGGAACTGACATAAAAACCATGATTGATAAAATGAAACTTGCCAAAACTGCTCCACTTCCGATGAAAGTAACTAAGCTTTTTGAAAGTACATTTCGTCCTAAACCGTTAATCAAAAATCCTATGAATGGAATCAAAGGAATTAACCATATATACTGCTCCATTCTTAACCTTTTAAACGATTTAACACATTAATATCTACCGAGTATACTTTTCGGAACAATAAAATTATTACTGATAATCCTACAGCAACCTCAGCTGCGGCTACAACCATAATAAAGAATACTAAAAGTTGTGCATCTGTTCCTTTTTCTAATACTGAATTTGCGTGATAGTGCATTTTTGAGAACGCTACTAACAACAAATTCACAGAATTTAACATCAATTCTATACACATAAAAATGACAATTGCGTTACGACGTAGCATAACACCTGCCATTCCTATTCCGAATAGGATTAATGATAAAGTAATATAATAACTGATTGGTAACATCTTTTACTTTTTATATTTAATCCAATAATTCTTCGTCCTTTTTCGATAACATCACCGCTCCAATCATTGCAGAAATAAACAAAATACTGCTCAACTCGAATGGTAAAACATATTCTGAATATAACAATGATCCTAAGTTGTGAATCAATCCTAAATCACCTGTTCCCATTTCTACAGCTGTGTTTGCAGAAGCTTGATTTTGTGAGAAAATACCAATTGTCAAGGCAACAAATAACAAAGAGATTAAACTCGCTGCTACTATTTTTGCTGGTCGACCAAATGATTTCTTTTCACTATTCAAGTTCATCAACATCACCACGAATAAGAACAATACCATAATTGCTCCGGCATAGACAATGACATTTACAATTGCCAAAAACTGTGCGTTTAGCAATACATAATGTCCGCTGATGCAGAAGAATGTTACGATTAAATATAAAATGGAATGTACAGGATTTTTACTGAACACCATTAGTAGCGCACTTAACACCGTTAAGCTCGACAAAACATAGAATAAAATGATAGGTAATTCCATTAATTTGTAGCTTTTTTCGGGATTAATAAATCTTCTTTCGAATAGATAAAGTTTTGACGTTTGAAACTTGCTGGTGGAACTGTTTGCGATAAATAAACAGCATCTTTTGGACAAGCTTCTTCACAGAATCCACAGAAAATACAACGTAACATGTTAATTTCATATTTCGCTGCATACTTTTCTTCACGGTAAAGGTTTTCTTCACCAGGAAGTCTTTCTGCCGCTTCCATTGTAATCGCTTCTGCTGGACAAGCCAAAGCACAAAGTCCACAAGCCGTACAATTTTCGCGATCTTCTTCGTCTCTATTCAAAACGTGTAATCCTCTAAATACAGGACTAAACGGTCTTTGTTTTTCTGGATAACTAATTGTTGCTTTCTTCGAAAAGAAGTGCTTCAATGTAATCATCAACCCTTTTGCGATAGAAATCAAATAGATACTTTCCCAAAAAGTAAGGGGTTTACGTTCTACTTGTTTTACTCTATTTGTAATTGGTTTCATACTTTTAATGATTTTGATGATTCTACTTGTTTAATAATAAAATCACTAAGCCTGTAATTAACATATTGATTAATGCTAAAGGCAATAATTTTTTCCAACCTAAATCCATTAATTGGTCATATCTGAAACGAGGAATTGTCCAACGCACCCACATATAGAAGAAGATGAAGAAACAAGCTTTACCGAATAATGAAAGGAAATTAAGAATTGCCGTTCCATTCACTCCGATAGAGTTTACTAATGTTGCATCGTCTACAAATGGGATATCGTATCCACCAAAATAGATGGTAGAAATTACCACAGAACTGATAAACATGTTGATGTATTCTGCAAATAAGAAGAATCCCATCTTCATCGAAGAATATTCTGAGTGATAACCTCCAATTAATTCATTTTCTGCTTCTGGTAAATCGAACGGAGTACGGTTAGTTTCTGCAAACGAACACACCAAGAAAATGATAAATCCTAATGGTTGTAATAAGATAAACCATGCATGTTCTTGTTGATAATGTACAATATCACTCAATTTTAGAGAACCTGTCATCATCAAAATTGTGATTAACACAATTCCCATTGGTAATTCGTACGAAATAATCTGCGAAGCTGCACGCAAACCTCCCATTAAAGAGTATTTGTTGTTCGATGCCCAAGCACCAATCATAATTCCATAAACACCTAAACTTAACACACCTAAAATGTATAAAAACCCGATGTTAACATCTGCAATTTGAGGAACAACTACACGATCTCCAATCTCGAAAGCTGTCGACCATGGAATAACTGCACCTGTCATACAAGCTACAATCATTGCCAAAGATGGACCTAAGATGAATAAAAATTTATTCGAATCTTTTGGTGTAATTTCCTCTTTTGAGAATAATTTTAAACCATCGGCAAGTGGTTGTAATAAACCAAAAATACCTGCACGGTTTGGTCCGATACGATCTTGTAAGAATGCTGCAACTTTACGCTCAGCCCAAGTAGAGTACATGGCAACAACTAATGCAAAACCAATCATTACGCCTACTAAAGCTAACTTTTCTAATGCATCAGCAATAAATTCTTCTGTCATTTTTGTTAATTTTATTTACGAATGATTAATCTTTAAAATCTTTACTTGTTGCTGGTCCATCAATTTTAGATAAATCACGATTTGGTTCATTTACTTCTGAAACCGAGTGAATATCTAATAAAATCTTTGGATCGCGTTTGATTACTTTCGGAAGTGTTTCTTTTGGCTCCACTTTATTCTCAAAGTAATGACCTTGACGAACAACAGAATCTTTAGAAATTTCTGATGGTTTTTCTAACGTCCAATCGTTGATATCTTTTTTATCGAAACGACATGTGTTACAAATCCAATCTTTTACTTCGTTAAATTCATCTTTGCGAGCTGTTACACGGAAAACTTCATTCCCACGGAACCACACTTGTGCTTTACCAGAACAAGTCGGACAATCGCGATGCGCATCAACTGGTTTCAAGAACCAAACACGATTTTTGAAGCGGAACGTTTTATCTGTTAATGCTCCTACTGGACAAACATCAATAATATTTCCGATGAATTCGTTATCTAAACTTTTGTTGATATGCGTTGAAATTTCAGCGTGATCTCCACGATTCATTACGCCATGCTCACGACAACCTGTGATTTGATCCGCAGTTTTTACACAACGATAACACAAAATGCATCGGTTCATGTTCAACTGAATATTTGGACCTAAATCTTCTTTAGGGAATGTACGACGATCAAATTCGTAACGCGTCGCTTCTGCTCCGTGTTCGTAACTTAAATCTTGTAATTTACATTCTCCTGCCTGATCACATACTGGACAATCTAAAGGATGGTTGATTAATAATAATTCAACAATACCTTTACGTGCCTCAACTGTACGCTCAGACGTTTTATTGCCTACAACCATTCCATCCATAACTGTTGTACGACAAGACGGAACCAATTTTGGCATTGGGCGAGGATCTGCTTCACTACCTTTTGATACTTCTACCAAACATGTTCTACAGTTTCCTCCTGTATTTTCTAATTTACCGTAGTAACACATCGCTGGAGGTGCTACTTCTTTACCAATCATACGAGCGGCTTGAAGGATCGTTGTTCCCGCAGGTACTTCAATCGTTTCGTTATCGATAGTAACTTTAAATAATGGTGTTTCTTCTGCCATCTTCGTATTAATTTGCGGTTTCTTTAATTTCGATTGGATCAGCATAATGTGCTAAACCAAAATTACGCGTCAAACATTCTTCCGGATTATTAATATGCCATTCAAACTCATCACGGAAGTGACGAATTGCCGCTGCTACTGGCCAAGCCGCTGCATCTCCTAATGGACAAATTGTATTTCCTTCGATTTTACGTTGAACATCCCATAACAATTCGATGTCAGACATTTTTCCTTTTCCTTCATCGATTCGTTTCAAGATTTTTTCCATCCAACCTGTTCCTTCGCGACAAGGTGAACATTGTCCACATGATTCGTGACGATAAAAACGAGCTAATGTATACGTATGGTAAACAACATCTTGATCTTCATCTAAAACAATAAATCCTCCAGAACCCATCATTGTTCCTGTTTGGAAACCTCCTTCTGATAAACTTTCGTAATTCATGTAACGAGGTTTACCTTCGGCAGTTTTTAACAATAAGTTTGCTGGAACAATTGGCACAGAACTTCCTCCAGGAATACATGCTTTAAGACGTTTTCCGTTTGGAATACCTCCACAATATTCGTCTGAATAAATAAATTCTTCAACCGTAATTGTCATATCAATTTCATAAACGCCTGGTTTATTAATATTACCACAAGCTGAAATTAATTTTGTTCCTGTAGAACGTCCAACTCCAATTTTAGAATACGCTTCTCCTCCAATTTCAATAATTGGAACAATTGCAGCAATTGTTTCTACATTATTTACAACCGTTGGTCTTCCCCATAAACCTTTAACAGCTGGGAAAGGTGGTTTAAGACGTGGATTTCCACGTTTACCCTCTAACGATTCTAACAATGCCGTTTCCTCACCACAGATATAAGCTCCACCTCCACGTTGAACATAAATTTCGCAATCGAAACCTGTTCCTTGAATGTTTTTACCTAACCAACCAGCAGCTTTTGCTTCGTCGATTGCTTCTTCTAAAATTTCTGCAACCCACGCATATTCTCCACGGATATAAATAAATGATGTATTAGAACCTAAACAGAATGATGAAATCAGAACTCCTTCAATTAATAAATGAGGAATATATTCCATCAAGAAACGGTCTTTGAACGTTCCTGGTTCAGATTCGTCTGCATTTACCACTAAGTGTCTTGGAACACCTTCTGGCTTTGCCAAAAAGCTCCATTTCATTCCAGTTGGGAAACCTGCACCACCACGACCTCTTAAACCAGAAGTTTTTACTTCTTCTAAGATTTCATCAGTTGTCATTTTAAATGCTTTTTCAGCATTTGCATAACCACCGTTTTCGCGGTAAGCTTGATACTGACGAATTCCTGGAACATCAATATTTTTTAACAGTAATTTTTGTCCCATTATGCTAATTTTTTCAATTCCTCGATTAATTCGTCTACTTTCTCGATCGTTAAATTCTCACGATACGTTTTTCCTAACTGTAGCATTGGCGCGTAACCACATGCTCCTAAACATTCGGCTGGTTTTAATGTAAATAAACCATCTGCCGAAGTTCCACCAGCTTCAATATTTAATTTTGTTTTGATGTGTTCAATAATTTTGTCTGAACCTCTTAACATACAAGGTCCTGTTTGACAAACTTCTAACACAAATTTCCCTACAGGATTTAAGTTAAACATCGAATAAAATGAAGCTACTTCGTAAACTTCTACTGGTAAAATTTCTAATACTTCTGCAACATAATCTAAATGAGGAGTGTCTAACCAACCACCAAACTCAGCTTGTGCGACATGAAGTAAAGGAATCAATGCACTTTGTTTTTTATCCGATGGATAACGTGCAATGATTTTATCTACTTTTTGTTGTGTTTCTTCTGAAAATTGAATTGCCATTTTTAATAATTTTTATTAAGCATCTAATTCTCCAGCAATCAAATTCAAACTACTCATTGTGATAATGGCATCTGAAATCATTGATCCTTCAATCAATTCTGGATAAGCTTGATAATAAATGAAACAAGGTCTACGGAAATGTAAACGGTATGGCGAACGTCCACCATCAGAAACGAAATAATAACCCAACTCACCATTTGCAGCTTCGATTGAATTATAAATTTCTCCTTTTGGCATATCTACCTCTCCCATAATAATTTTGAAGTGATAGATTAACGCTTCCATTTTTGTGTAAACATCTTTCTTTAGTGGTAAATAAAAGTCTGGAGCATCAGCATGATATTGCGTTGCTTCTTCTCCTTCTAATGCATCAATTTTTGCAATTGCTTGTTTAATGATACTTAAACTTTGCCACATTTCTTGACCACGAACTAAGAATCTATCGTAACAATCTCCCGTTGTACCAACTGGAATATCGAATTCGAATTCTTCGTAACGAGAATATGGTTTCGCTACACGAACATCATAATCTACACCAGCCGCACGTAAATTTGGTCCTGTGAAACCATAATTTAATGCACGTTCAGCCGAAATTCCTCCTACTCCTTGCGTACGATCCATAAAAATACGGTTACGTAAAAATAAGTTTTCAAACTCTGTTAAGACATCTGGAAACTCTCTCACGAAACGATGGATTTTTGTCCAAGCAACTTCAGAAAAATCACGTTCGAAACCACCGATACGACCAATATTTGTTGTTAAACGAGAACCACAAATTTCTTCGTAAATCTCATAAATCAACTCGCGGTATTTCATCATATAAAGGAATCCTGTAAATGCTCCTGTATCAACACCCATAATCGAGTTACATACAATATGATCTGCCATACGAGCCAATTCCATAATGATAACACGCAAATAAGAAACACGTTTTGGAACTTCAATTCCAACGAATTTCTCAACTGTCATGTGCCAACCTAAGTTATTTAACGGCGCCGAACAATAGTTCAATCGGTCTGTTAAAGGTGTAATTTGGTACAAAGGTTTGCGTTCAGCAATTTTCTCAAAAGCACGGTGAATATACCCAACTGTAGGAACCGCAGATTTGATGATTTCACCATCAATCTCTAAAATATTTTGAAATACCCCATGTGTTGCAGGATGCGTAGGTCCTAAGTTTAAGGTAATTGTGCTTTTTTCTAACGAACCATCTGGAAGATCAAGATGCTTTAATTTTTTAGTTTTCTCTTTTCCCATGGTTAATTTGCTTTTACATTAAAACCTCCGTAATTAAAATCTCCACCACGACCAAACATATCGTCGTCTTTGTCTTTACGTGTTTGATCCTCTAATGGGAACTCTTTGCGTAACGGATGATAATCCATTTCTGGAACATTCATGACACGAATTAAATTTGGATGTCCTACAAAATCAACTCCATAGAAATCATACGCCTCGCGCTCTAACCAGTTAGCTGTTTCGAATAATTTAGTTGCGGTAAAAATCGAAGGTTTTTCGATTGGTAAAGCAAATTTTAATCGAACCTCAACTCCTTCATATAGATTATAAACTAAATAGGTTACAACCAATTCTTCTCCAACATTATTAGGATAATGAATAGCAGTTAAATCCTTCAAAAATTTGAAAGATAATTGCTCATCATCATATAAATATTGTAAAATCTTTAGATTGAAATCTTTGTTAGCGTATAAAGTCAATACACCGAAATGCTCTTCGTATCCGTATATATTTTCTTGAAACTTCTGAACCAAACGGTCTTTTATAAATGAATTGTCCATTATTTCAACTTATTTAATTCCATAACTTGCTAAAAGTTGTTGATATTCTTCGCTACTTCTGCGACGAACACTTTCGCTCTCTACCAACTCCTGAATACGCATTACACCATCGATAATTGCTTCTGGACGAGGCGGACAACCTGGCACATATACGTCTACTGGAATTACTTCATCAATTCCTTGTAAGACCGAATATGTATCAAAAATTCCTCCCGAACTTGCACAAGCGCCAACAGCAATCACCCAACGAGGTTCTGCCATTTGGATGTAAACTTGCTTCAGAACTGGTGCCATTTTTTTAGAAATTGTACCCATTACCATCAACAAATCGCACTGACGAGGCGTAAAAGCCAAACGCTCAGATCCAAAACGTGCCAAATCGTATGTCGAACCCATAGTCGCCATAAACTCGATTCCGCAACAACTTGTCGCAAATGGTAAAGGCCAAATAGAGTTTTTACGCGCTAATCCAACTACTTTTGATAGTTGCATCGCCATAAAACCTTCACCTTCAAAACCTCCTGGAGACTCTACAATCTTCACATTGGTATTGTGTGTTACTGGTCTTTTATTATGAATCATTATACTATTATTTTAGAATTTTAATCGCTCTATTTTTCCCAATTAAGAGCTCCTTTTTTGCGTACATACAAGTACATCACAAAGAATAATCCAACGAATGTTACAACTGCTGCAAAACCTTCCCAACCTAACTCTTTAAAATTCGCTGCATATGGGTAAAAGAAGATTACCTCTACGTCGAATAACACGAATAAAATGGCTACTAAGAAGTATTTAATTGCAAATGGCTGTCTTGCATTTCCAACTTTCTCAATCCCAGACTCGAAATTCTCTAATTTTTCGTCTGTCTTTCTCGATGGCCCAAGAAAATGCGTCGCAACGATAGTACCCGCTACAAACGCAAAAGCAATCACAAAAAGAATGAGAATAGGAATATAACTTGATGCTGTTTCCATAACTACTTTACTATTTTTCCAACTAATATTTTATCGATAAAAATAATAATAAAATATCATATTATTTATGTGAATTAGTTTTCAGTAAGTTGTAGTTCTTTATATGATAAATTATATATTATTTATTTATATCGGAAGTTTGATAATTGAATAAAAAAAGGAGAACTAACAACTTGGTCAATTCTCCCTATGTATTTTATTAGATTACTAATTAAAACTTAAAAAAGTTAATGAATTAATAAATTTTGTAGACCTTGTAGTGCTTCATTCACAGTTTTAATATGTTCAAATCGTACTAACAATGTTGGGTACTCTTCTCCTTTTTTGGGTGATTTTTCCTTAAAACTGATGTTTTTAGGGTTATTTTGAACGTAATTTAAAATTAATCTAAATTCATCTGACTGATAAAATTCGCTTTGTGGTTTATTAATAAAATAAGCCAATAAAACACCATTTTTCATCACCAAACGTTCGAAACCTAATTTTTTACTGATCCATTTCAGTTGAATTGATTCCAATAAATTTTCGGCTTCAATTGGTAATTTTCCAAAGCGGTCAATCAAATTATTTTTAAACGTTTGTAAATATGTTTCAGTTTCGACATCAGCTAATTCTTTGTACAGCAATAAACGCTCTTCCGAACTTTCAATGTATTCGTCTGGGAACATAATTTGTAAATCCGAATCAATTTGCACATCCGACACATACGATTTTACTTCTTCCGATTTTTGATCTTCGAACAAATCTTTGAAATCCGTTTCTTTCAATTCTTCTATCGCTTCATTCAAGATTTTTTGATACGTTTCGAATCCAATATCCATCATAAATCCTGTTTGTTCAGCACCTAAAAGATTTCCAGCTCCACGAATTTCTAAATCTTTCATCGCAATATTGAATCCTGATCCTAAATCAGAAAACTGCTCAATTGCTTGCAAACGTTTACGCGCTTCGTCCGTTAAAACCGAAAGTGGTGGCGCAACCAAATAACAAAACGCTTTGCGGTTACTACGACCAACACGTCCACGCATTTGATGCAAATCTGCCAAACCGAAATTCTGCGCATCATTAATTAAAATCGTATTCGCATTCGGAACATCTAAACCAGATTCGATAATAGTTGTTGACACAAAAACATCATATCGACCATCAATAAAATCGAGTAAAACGGCTTCTAATTCTTTCCCATCCATTTGTCCATGACCAATCGCCACACTCGCATCAGGAACTAATCGTTGTACCATTCCAGCAATATCTTTTAACGATTGCACACGATTGTGAATGATATAAACTTGTCCACCACGTTGCATTTCATACATAATCGCATCACGGAAAATCTCTTCATTAAAACCAACCAATTGCGTATCGACAGGTTGTCTATTTGGTGGAGGAGTTTTGATAACCGATAAATCACGCGCAGCCATCAACGAGAATTGAAGTGTACGCGGAATTGGCGTCGCAGTCAAGGTTAATGTATCAATATTTTCGCGAAGTGTTTTCAATTTATCTTTTACACCAACACCAAATTTGTGTTCCTCATCCACAATTAATAATCCCAAATCTTTGTATTCAATTTTTGGATTAACCAATTGATGCGTTCCTATCACAATATCAACTTGACCAGATTTTAAACCATCTAAAACAGCTTTTTTCTTTGCTCCTGTTACAAATCGATTGAGATAAGCAACTTTCACAGGCAAATCTCGTAAACGCTCTGAAAATGTCTTGAAATGTTGAAAAGCTAAAATCGTTGTTGGCACTAAAACAGCAACTTGTTTTCCATCAACAGCTGCTTTCATCGCCGCACGAATCGCAACCTCTGTTTTCCCGAAACCAACATCTCCACAAACCAAACGATCCATTGGGCGTTCAGATTCCATATCCGTTTTTACATCTTGCGTCGCTTTGTACTGATCGGGCGTATCTTCATAAATAAAAGATGCTTCCAACTCATTTTGCAAATACGTATCAGGCGAATACGCAAAACCTTTTCTGGCACGGCGTTTCGCATATAATTTAATCAAATCGAAAGCAATTTCTTTTACTTTAGCTTTGGTTTTATTCTTTAAATTTTTCCAAGCTGGAGATCCAAGTTTTGAAATTTTTGGCTCAGCGCCATCTTTTCCTCTAAACTTTGCAATTTTATGCAACGAATGAATATTAACATACAGAATATCATTATTTTGATAAATCAATTTGATTGATTCTTGCGTTACGCCATTATTATTCAATCGTACCAAACCTGCAAATTTTCCGATCCCATAATCTATATGCGTCACAAAATCTCCAACTTGCAACGAATTGATTTCCTTTAGCGTAATCGCTTCTTTTTTGGAAAATGAATTTCGAAGATTGAATTTATGATATCGACCAAAAATCTGGTGATCTGTATAACACGTTAATTTGATTTCTTCGTCAATAAAACCTTGATAAATAGATCCCAAAACGGGAATATATGAAACTTCTTTTCCGATATCATCAAAAATTTCTTCGAAACGTTTGATTTGATTTTCATTGGAACAAATCAGTGCATTTTTGAAACCTTCGGCTTTATGCTCATTCAAATCATCAATTAATAACTCGAATTGCTTATTAAAACTTGGTTGAGGTTTGAATGGTGATTCTATTTCTTCAACTGTTTCAAAATAAGATTTCATGGAACATTCAATAACTCCATAAGATGAAATTTGTTGAAGAAATGCATTCTCATTCAAAAATAAATGATTCGGTTCTGCTTGTTTAATTTCTCCTTTCAATTCTGAAAAAGCAACTTCCGCTTGTTCAAAATTCTTGGTGATTTGTTTCGCTAAAACAGAAATATTTTTCGCGATAACTAAACTATCTTTCGAAATATATTCTAAGAAACTTTCTCGTTTTTCGTTAATCGATTTACTCTCAAGATTTGGAATAATCGTAATTTCTTTTGTCGTTGCAATGGACAATTGATTCTCGATATCAAACGTTCTGATGGTTTCCACCTCATCACCAAACAACGAAATTCGATAAGGATGCTCATTCGAAAACGAAAAAACATCTATAATTCCACCACGAATCGAGAATTCTCCCGGTTCAGAAACAAAATCAACACGATGAAAATTATAAGAAGATAAAACCTCCGTTAAGAAATCAATTCCTAAATCATTTCCAACCTTCACTTTAAGTGTATTCGTAGAAAGCGCTTTTTTTGTCACTACTTTTTCAGACAAGGCTTCCGCATATGTCACCACAATTTTTGGGCGTTTCGAATGCGATAATACATTTAAAACCTCTGTTCTAATAACAACATTTGCATTATTTACTTCCTCAATTTCGTAAGGACGCTTATAAGAAGACGGAAAAAATAGAATTTGTTCTTTATCAAACAAAGTTTCCAAATCATTTAACACATAAGCCGCTTCTTCTTTATCATCAAAAATTAGAATCGTAGGACGCGCAACACGATCATATAAATGACCAGTTATAATGCTCAATCCTGAACCTAAAAAACCTTTGATATTGACTTTATGCTGTGGATTATTTTTAAAATTGACAATAAGCTTCTGTACGAAATCTGAAGAATCGTATAAGCTAAAAACGTTGTGAATAGTTTTCTGTTCCAAAGTTTTGCAAATATAAAATTTTATAAACTTATTTTTAAACAATCTTTAAAAAAAGCAATGTTAAAATGCGAATTTTCAATTAATGAAAATTTTTCGGAAAATTTATAAAAAAAGTTGAGCTAAGTTAAAAAAATTAATCCTAGCTTTGGCTTATCAAAAAAAGAAAATGAAATTAGTTCACAACATTATCAACTTGATTATTTTAGTCATTCTTATCCCAGGGAGTGGTAATTAGTTGTGTACGTACAAAATAACAATTAAAGCCACTTCTTAACGAGGTGGCTTTTTTTATGGAGAAAAATTAATTAAACAATATTATGCAAAACAATTTCGTCATTATTATCATTATTATTTTAGTCTTGGTCTTACGATTAGGAAAGGTGGTTTTATGACAAATTTTTTGAACGATTTTTTATGAGCCACCTTTATTCAGGGTGGCTTTTTTTTATGTTTTTAATACAAACAATGTCAAATAAATAGTGATGAAAAACAACAACAAAGCACTAAACAAACATAGTCGAACCGTTACGCAAGATGACACTTTACCCGCGTCACAAGCGATGTTACATGGGATTGGCTTAACAAACGAAGACCTTAAAAAACCATTAATCGGAATTGCAAGCATGGGGTACGATGGAAATACTTGCAATATGCACCTAAATCAATTTGCACAGTTGGTACAAGATGGAATGAAAGCCGAAAACCTAATCGGATTGAAGTTCAACACTATCGGAATTAGCGATGGAATTACCAACGGAACTTCAGGAATGCGCTACTCTTTAGTAAGTAGAGAAATCATTGCAGATTCTATCGAAACTGTTTGTGCAGGACACTTTTACGATGGCGTAATTACTATTCCTGGTTGTGATAAAAACATGCCAGGATCGATTATGGCAATGGGACGTTTAAACCGTCCTTCGATCATGATTTATGGTGGAACAATTGCTCCGGGACATTACAAAGAAGAGGAATTAAACATTGTTTCTGCTTTCGAAGCATTAGGAAAAAAATTAAACGGAAATCTTGATGACAAAGATTTTTGTGGAATCATTCAGAATGCTTGTCCTGGTCCAGGTGCTTGTGGCGGAATGTATACAGCAAACACAATGGCAGCGGCGATTGAAGCAATGGGAATGAGTTTACCTTATTCTTCGTCTTACCCTGCTCTTAGTCAAGAAAAGAAAAACGAATGTACAACTGCGGCACATTATCTAAGAATTTTATTAGAAAAAGATATTAAACCAAGTGATATCATCACGAAGAATTCTTTAGAAAATGCAATCAAAACAATTGTTGTTTTAGGCGGAAGCACAAATGCTGTTTTGCACTTATTAGCAATTGCAGCGACTATGAATATCAAATTATCATTAGACGATATACAAGCAATTAACGATAAAACATCAGTAATAGCAGACTTAAAACCTAGTGGAAAATACTTGATGGAACATTTGAGTAAAGTTGGTGGAGTTCCTGCTGTTTTAAAGTATATGTTACAAGAAGATTTAATCGATGGAAGTTGTTTAACGGTTACTGGAAAAACATTAGCCGAAAATTTAGCATCGGTTCCTGATTTAGATTTCTCTAAACAAAATATTATTCGTCCATTATCTAATCCCATAAAAGAAACTGGACACTTACAAATGCTTTACGGAAACCTTGCTCCTGGCGGATCGGTATCTAAAATATCTGGAAAAGAAGGTTTATATTTTAAAGGAAAAGCACAAGTTTTTAATAGCGAAGTTGAAGTTTTAAAAGCAATCGAAGATTTACAAATCAAAGCTGGAAGCGTTATCGTCATCCGAAACGAAGGTCCGAAAGGTGGTCCTGGAATGCCAGAAATGTTGAAACCAACATCTGCCATTATTGGAGCTGGATTAGGAGATAAAGTCGCTTTGATTACAGACGGACGATTTAGTGGCGGAACGCACGGATTTGTCGTCGGTCACATAACACCAGAAGCTTTTGAAGGAGGTCCAATCGCATTAGTCGAGAATAATGATCTCATCGAAATTGACATCAACAAAAATGAATTAAACCTTTTGATTGATGAAAAAACATTAGAAAATCGAAAAAATAACTGGAAACAACCCGCATTAAAAGTAAAAAATGGAGTCTTATACAAATACGCAAAGCAAGTCGGAAACGCTTCAGAAGGATGTCTTACTGACCAATAAACCAACTCAAATTTCAGGTTCACAAGCGATTATTAACGCTTTATTGTCCGAAGGAGTTACAACAGTCTTTGGCTATCCTGGTGGCGCAATTATGCCTATATATGATGCTTTGTATGATTACAAAGATAAATTAGAACACATTTTAGTTCGTCATGAACAAGGAGGCATTCACGCTGCGCAAGGTTATGCAAGAACTTCAGGAAAAGTAGGTGTAGCTTTTGCCACGAGTGGTCCAGGCGCAACGAATTTAGTCACTGGAATTGCAGATGCCATGATTGATAGCAATCCTATTGTATGTATCACAGGGCAAGTTTTCGCTTCTCTTTTAGGAACGGATGCTTTTCAAGAAACTGACGTTATCAATATTACTAATCCTATCACGAAATGGAATTATCAAATTACTGATGCAGAAGAAATAAATGATGTTCTAGCAAAAGCATTTCATATTGCTCGCTCTGGAAGACCAGGACCTGTCTTAATTGACATTACAAAAAATGCTCAAATACAACTTATCGAAAAGAAAAAGTATGAGAAATGCACGCATGTTCGCAGTTATAGACCAGAACCAGAGATAAGAACTGAATATATAAAAGCTGCTGCTAAACTTATTAATCAAGCAAAAAAACCATTTGCGATTATTGGTCAAGGAATATTACTTGGAAAAGCTGAACAAGAATTAAACGATTTCTTAGAAAAATCTGGAATTCCTGTAGCAACAACTTTGATGGGATTAAGTTCTTTAGATACTGATCATCCACAATATGTAGGTTTATTAGGTATGCATGGTAATTATGCACCTAATGTTAAAACAAATGATTGCGATGTATTAATTGCCATAGGAATGAGGTTTGATGATCGCGTAACTGGACGCTTAGACAAATATGCAAAACAAGCCAAAGTGATTCATCTTGATATTGACCCAGCAGAGATTGGTAAAAATGTAAAAGTTGCTGTCCCTGTTTGGGGAGATTGTAAAAAAACACTTCTGTTATTAACAAATTTGATTCATCCTAATGATCATTCTCAATGGTTAAAAGAATTTAGAGATCTCGAAAAAGAAGAACGTACAGAAGTTATTAATAAAGAATTCCATCCAACAACTGATG
The DNA here is from genome assembly GCF_002426075.1 of Empedobacter sp. UBA5528. Lineage (NCBI taxonomy): Bacteria > Pseudomonadati > Bacteroidota > Flavobacteriia > Flavobacteriales > Weeksellaceae > Empedobacter > Empedobacter sp. UBA5528. Next base: position 32,841 of record NZ_DINY01000033.1, read on the forward strand.
TGATATCTATGGCTGAGGTTATCAATACCTTAAATGAATTAACTAAAGGAGAAGCCGTTATTGTGACAGACGTAGGACAACATCAGATGTCGGCTTGTCGTTACGCGAAATTCAAAGATTCTAAGCTTTTGGTTACATCAGGAGGATTAGGAACAATGGGATTTGGTTTACCTGCAGCAATTGGAGCATGGTATGGAGCACCAGAAAAAGACATTGTCATGGTTTGTGGAGATGGTGGTTTCCAAATGACGTTACAAGAAATGGGAACGATTATGCAATTTGGAGCTAAAGTAAAAATATTAATCCTAAACAATAGCTTCCTTGGAATGGTGCGTCAATGGCAAGAATTATTCAACGACAAACGCTATTCTTTCGTAGATATTACAAGTCCAGATTTTGTAGCACTTGCAAAAGCCTACCAAATAGAAGGTCAAAAAATAGAAGCAAGAAACGACTTGAAAAATGCTTTAAAAGAGATGTTAGAGCATGATGGCTCTTATCTTTTAGAAGTTATGGTAGGAAAAGAAAACAATGTATTTCCTATGGTAGAACAAGGTACAAGTGTTTCTGAAATTAGATTAAAATAAATTATTATGGACTCAAAACAAGAATATACAATTACGCTATATACAGAAAATTCCATAGGAATTTTGGGAAGAGTTGCAGGAATTTTTACTCGACGAAAAATTAATATTGAAAGTTTAAGCACTTCTCCATCAGAAATAGAAAATGTACACCGATTTACAATTGTAATTGAAGAATCTGAAGAAGTCGTTCGAAAACTTTGCATGCAAATTGAAAAACAAATCGATGTTCTTAAAGCTTATTTCAATAATAATGATGAATTAATCTGGCAAGAACAAGCTTTATACAAAGTACCCACTAACATTATTGCTGAAAAGGCATACGTTGAACGTTTATTACGTCAATATGGCGCGAATACAGTTGTGATTCGCAATGATTATACAGTTTTTGAAACAGCTGGTCATCGTGAGGAAATTGATAATCTAACACAAGAGCTGACTAAATATGGCTTAATAGAATTTGTTCGTGGAGCTAGAATAGCCATTATAAAAGCAAGTGCTGGTTTCCATGAAAAATTATTACAATTCGAAAAAGACGAGCCATCAAAAGAAGTAATCGAAAATGAATTCCTAAACGAAGGAACCTCAGTTTTCACAATGTAAAGACGAATAATTCAACAAATAATTTTATTAAAAAATCAAAAATGACTAATTACTTTAATTCACTATCATTAAGAGGTCAATTATATCAACTAGGACAAGCAGAATTTCTAAATAACTCAGAATTCGCAAAAGGTACAGACGCATTAAAAGACAAAAAAATTGTGATTGTAGGCTGTGGTGCGCAAGGTTTAAACCAAGGATTAAATCTACGAGACAGCGGTTTAGATGTTTCATACGCGTTACGCAAAGAAGCGATTGAACAACAAAGAGATTCTTGGAAAAATGCAACAAGTCATAATTTTACAGTAGGAACTTTCGAGGAATTAATCCCAAATGCTGATGTAGTAGCGAATTTAACACCAGATAAACAACATACGCAAGTTATCAATACTGTTCAACCACTTATTAAACAAGGTGCTACACTTTTATATTCTCATGGATTCAATATCGTAGAAGAAGGTATGCAAATTCGTAAAGATATCACGGTGATAATGGTTGCTCCAAAATGTCCAGGTTCGGAAGTTCGTGCAGAATATTTAAGAGGATTCGGAGTTCCAACATTAATTGCCGTTCACCCAGAAAATGATCCAGAAGGAAAAGGTTTTGATCAAGCAAAAGCATATTGTGCAGGAACTGGTGGTCACAGAGCAGGCGTTTTAAAATCGTCATTTGTTGCAGAAGTAAAATCAGATTTAATGGGAGAACAAACCATTTTATGTGGTCTTTTACAAACAGGTTCTATTCTTTCTTTCGATAAAATGGTTGAAAACGGAATTGATGCTGGTTACGCTTCAAAATTAGTTCAATATGGAGTTGAAGTAATTACAGAAGCCTTAAAACATGGTGGAGTTAGTGGTATGATGGATAGATTAAGCAATCCTGCTAAAGTAAAAGCTTTTGAATTATCAGAAGAATTAAAAGAAATTATGCGTCCATTGTTCCAAAAACATCAAGACGATATTATTTCGGGTGAATTTAGTAAAACAATGATGGAAGATTGGGCGAATGATGACAAAAACTTATTAAAATGGAGAGCTGAAACTGGTGAAACTGCTTTTGAAAAAACACCAGCTGGCGATGCAAATATTACAGAACAAGAATATTTTGACAACTATACATTAATGGTTGCTTTTGTTCGTGCTGGAGTTGAATTAGCTTTCGAAACAATGGTAGAAGCCGGTATTAAACCTGAATCTGCTTATTACGAATCCTTACATGAAACACCATTGATTGCGAATACAATTGCGCGTAAAAAATTATTCGAAATGAATCGAGTGATTTCTGATACAGCAGAATACGGTTGTTATCTTTTCGATCAAGCTTGTAAACCTTTGTTAAAAGATTTCATGGCAAAAGTAAACGTAGACGTTGTCGGTAAAAATTACAACGAAGGAAAAGACAATGCTGTTGACAATGCGACATTGGTACATATAAATGATGTTTTACGTAATCATCCTGTCGAAACTGTAGGAAAAAAACTTCGTAAAGCAATGACTGCTATGAAAACGATAAAAACGGTGTAGTCAAACATCAAGATTACAAAAAAAAGTTAACAGAACTAACAAACAGTGAATTATGGCAAATGGACTTAGAAATGAAAAAACTGAGACCTTAGGCGTTTCGCTTGACGAAGTAAACTTAGCACAAATGAATTTGAAAGGAGTTGCCAAAAACACTCCTTTCGATTTCAATGAAAATTTAAGTCGTCAATTTGATGCGAATGTCTATCTAAAACGAGAAGATTTACAAGTCGTCCGTTCGTACAAATTACGTGGTGCTTATAATAAAATCGTTCAGTTATCAGAACAAGAAAAAAATAATGGTGTGATCTGCGCAAGTGCAGGAAATCACGCACAAGGTGTGGCGTATTCGTGTCAACAATTAAACATCAAAGGTAAAATTGTGATGCCTACAACGACACCTCAACAAAAAATAAAACAAGTAAAATGGTTTGGTAAAGATCAAATCGAAATCATTTTACATGGTGATACATTTGATGATGCATCGGCTTTTGCGCATCAATTATCGCAAGAAGGAAATATTACATTTATTCATCCTTTTGATGATGAAAAAGTAATTGCAGGACAAGGAACGGTTGCATTAGAAATTTTGAATCAATGCAATCAACCAATCGATTATATTTTCGTGCCAATTGGTGGTGGAGGTTTAGCATCTGGCGTTATTTCTGTAATGAAAACACTTAGTCCAAACACCAAAATTATTGGTGTAGAACCGAGTGGCGCAGCAAGTATGGCAGAAGCTATCAAACAAAAACAATCTGTTGCATTAGCGAAGATTGACCCTTTTGTAGATGGCGCAGCTGTAAAAAAAGCAGGTGAAAAAACATACAAAATCTGTGCAGAAGGTTTAGAAACAACTTGTGCTGTTCCAGAAGGAAAGGTTTGTTCGAGCATTTTGCGTTTGTACAATGAAGACGCAATTGTTGTAGAACCAGCAGGCGCTTTGAGTGTTTCGGCTTTAGATTTTTTCAAGGAAGAAATCAAAGGAAAAAATGTGGTTTGTGTGCTTAGCGGAAGCAACAACGACATTACGCGAATGGAAGAAATAAAAGAAAGAAGTTTGCAATATGAAGGTTTGAAACATTATTTCATTATCAATTTTCCTCAACGTGCCGGTGCTTTAAAAGAATTAGTGAACGAAGTTTTGCGTGAAAATGATGACATTACCTATTTTCAATACACACAAAAAAATAACAAAGAAACAGGTCCAGCAGTAGTTGGCATTGAACTAGACAAAAAAGAGGATTTAGATGGTTTAATTTTTAGGTTAGAAAATCATCATTTCGAATATCAATATCTTAACACAGACAACACACTTTTTTCGTTAATGATTGGATAATTTTTCCATCATTAATATACTATTCAAAAAAAGCAAAGCTTCTATTTAGTTAGAAACTTTGCTTTTTAATTTATTAATTATTCAACAACCAATTTTTCAACTCATCAAAATTATTGCTCATTTCAACTTTATTCGATTGTTTCGATTTCAATTCTTCTACTTCTTTTGGATAGACAATTTTATCTTGTATTTCTTTCGGAAAAACTTCAGGAAATTTACACGGATGCGCTGTCGATAAAAACACCACTAACTCTTTTTCATCTTGCTTTTTCGCTTGGTATTCCTTCGCCGCCAACCAGGCAATTGACGTATGAGGACAAGCAATATAATTGTATTCTTGATTAATTTCTACGATTGCATTTATTGTTTCTACATCAGAATAAGCTTTTGAAACCATTTTTGATTTTAATTGCTCCACATCTTGCTCAAAAAATTCCATCACGCGAACCCAATTACTCGGATTTCCAACATCCATTGCATTCGATAACGTTTGTACAGAAGGTTTTGGTTGATAATTTTCGGTTTTTAAAAATGAAGGAACTGTATCATTCGCATTCGTAGCCGCAACAAATTGTTCCACTTCCAATCCTAATTTTGAAGCTAAAATACCTGCCGTAATATTCCCAAAATTTCCACTCGGAACAACAAAAGAAACTTTCTCAAAACCTTTTCTTTTTGCTTGGGCAAATGCCTCGAAATAATAGAAAGATTGCGGAATTAAGCGAGCAATATTAATTGAATTTGCTGAGGTTAAGTTTAGATTTTTCATTAAATCTTTGTCTAAAAAAGCTCGCTTGACCAATGCTTGACAATCATCAAAAGTTCCGTCGATTTCTATGGCACGAATATTTTTTCCATTCGCCGTTAATTGCAATTCTTGTATCAGCGACACTTTTCCTTTTGGATACAAAATCGTTACTCTCGTTCCTTCTACTCCCAGAAAGCCAAGTGCTACAGCGCCTCCTGTATCGCCAGAAGTTGCGACCAAAACATCTAACAATTGATTATCTTTTTTTGAATAATGTGCCATCACGCGACTCATAAATCTTGCTCCAAAATCTTTAAAAGCAAAAGAAGGTCCGTGAAATAATTCCAAAATAGCTAAATCATCTTCTAAAAACACCAAAGGCGCAGGAAAATTAATTACATCATCAATTAAATTATTAATCGTTTCTTCAGAAAAATCATCTTTTAATAAGTGATTTGTCACCTTTTTCGCAATCTCTTGAAATGAATAATTTTCAATAGAATTCAACCAATTTTCATCTAATTTTTCCAACGACAAAGGCATATACAATCCTTTATCTTCTGGCAAAGATTGGAAAACCGCTTGTTTAAAATCGACTCTGTTATTATGATTATTTGTACTATATAATTTCATTTTTAGTGTTTTATGTAAGGTCCTTGTTGATTAATTTTAGAGACAAATGATAAATGTTCAATTTCTTTTATCGTCAAAAAATTATTTAATTTTTGTTCGATATTTTCTGCATCCAATTTACTTTTAGATAACGCCATAACTGTTGGTCCAGAACCAGAAATCCCGAATGTTAATGCATTATTTTCGAGCGAAATACTTTTCATTTCATTAAAATATGGAATCAATAAAGAACGATTGGGCTCGACAATATCATCTTGCATCGAACGACCAATCTCTTCGTAATCATTCTCATAAAGCGCTGCAACCAAACTTGCAATATTTCCCCATTGCTTTATTGCTTTACTCAATTGCACTTTATCTTTAATTAATTTGCGCGCATCCTTTGTTGGCACTTCTACTTTTGAGTAAATCAGTGTGACATATAAATTTTCAGGAACAGGTAAAGAACGCACCAAAATCGGCTCATAAGAAGGAATCAACGTAATTCCACCAAACAACGATGGCGCAACATTATCCGCATGAGCAGCGCCACAAGCCAAACGCTCGCCTTCCATACAATAAGGTAAAAGATCTTTTTTAGAAAGTGGTTTTCCTAATAATTCATTCAATGCAAAAAGTCCAGCAACTGTACTCGCCGCGCTTGAACCTAAACCACTTCCAATTGGCATTTTTTTGTGTAATTCTATCGATAATCCAAAAGAATCTTGTAGACCTAAATCACAAAATAATTTCCATGCCGAATGAGAAACTGTATTTTTCATCGCATCCAAAGGCAATTTACCCTCGTCACCTGTAATTGTCAGAATTTCGATTCCTAACTTTTCTGTCTTTTTCATGATTACCTCATCACCTGGATAATCCACCGCAAAGCCCAAAATATCATATCCACAGATCATATTGGCAACTGTTGCAGGAGCAAAAACATGTACTTTATCTAAAAACTTCGCTTGATCAAGCTTATATTTATTTTCGATTATTTGATTCATCTTTTATCGTATTGAACTTATATTAACTAAATCTGCAAAAACGCCAGCTGCTGTAACTTCTGCACCAGCTCCAGGTCCTTTCACAACCAAAGGACGTTCCTTGTAACGCGCTGTTGTAAAAGAAATAATATTATCGCTTCCAGACAAGGCATAAAACGGATGTTGATTATCCACCAATTCTAACGAAATTGATATTTTTCCATCTTCTAAAATCCCGATGTAACGAATCACTTTCTGCTCCTCATCTGCTTGATGTTTTATCTTTTCGAAATAATCATTTTCGTTGACTAATTCTTGATAAAAATCTTCTACAGTTGCAGCTTCTAAACAAGATTTAGGCAAAATAGAATCGATTTTTACATCTCCCGCTTCAATTTCGTAACCATTGTCACGAGCAAGAATCAACATTTTTCGCATAAAATCTATTCCACTCAAATCGTCTCGAGGATCTGGCTCTGTATAACCTAATTCTTGCGCTTTTTTTACAACTTCGGCAAATGTATTTTCACCTTTAAAATGATTAAAGATATACGAAATTGTCCCTGATAAAATCGCTTCAATTTTTAAGATTTGATCTCCACTCATTCGCAAATCTTTCAACACACTAATAATTGGCAAACCTGCTCCAACATTTGTTTCGTAAAGGAAATCAATCCCATATTTTCGAGCCGTTTCTTTCAAGTTCTTATATTCTTGATAAGAAGACGAATTCGCAATTTTATTACATGTTACAACCGAAATACTGCTTTCGAAAATTTGTTTGTAATAATTTGGCAAATCAGAACTCGCAGTATTATCAACAAAAACACAATTTGGTAAATTATACTGTTTCATTTTTTGGATAAATTCATTCAAATCAGCTGGTGAAGAAGAATTTTCTAATTCATTTTTCCAATTCGATAAATTAATTCCGTTTTCATCAAACATCATTTTTTTTGAATTTGATAATCCAACCAATTTTATTTCGATATCATTATTTTTTGCTAAAAAATCTTTCTGTTTTTCTAATTGATTTAAAAATGTCGACCCAATATTTCCTACTCCAACATTGAAAACATGAATTGTTTTTTTCAAATGATTAAAAAACGCATCATGTACCGCATTTAAAGCTTTTGACAAATCATTTTCGTTAATCACAACCGAAATATTATACTCCGAAGAACCTTGCGCAATCGCTCTGACATTGATTCCATTTCGTCCTAATGCATAAAATAACTTGCCCGAAACACCAACCATTTTCTTCATGTTTTCTCCAACAATTGCAATAATTCCGAGATTTTCTTCAATTTCAATTGGTTCCAACCATTTTACTGCAATTTCCAAACAAAACTCTTCTTCAATTAATTGCTTTGCTTTTTCGACTTCATTATGATGAATGGCAAGCGTGATACTATGCTCTGACGAAGATTGCGTAATCAACACAATGTTGATATGATGTTGCGCTAAAAGTGAAAAAAGTTTTCCACTAAAGCCCAATTTGCCAACCAAGCCGCTTCCTTTTATATTGACTAATGCAATATCTTTGATCGACGAAATTCCTTTAATTGGATAATCTGTTGGTTGCGAATCGAACTGAATTTTTGTTCCCTCAAAATCCGGTTGAAATGTGTTTTTAATTAAAATCGGAATTCGAAGTTTAAAAGCTGGAGCCATTGTTGGCGGATAAATCACTTTCGCACCGAAATACGACAATTCCATCGCTTCTGTATACGATAAATTTTCTAACGAAAAAGCTTTGTTCACAAAACGAGGATCCGCCGTCATCATTCCATTTACATCTGTCCAAATTTCAATTTGTTCTGCATGTAAAGCCGCACCAATCAAAGCCGCAGTGTAATCAGAACCTCCTCTTCCCAAAGTTGTCACTCGTCCTTCTTCATTAGCAGCAATAAACCCTGTTACAACTAATAATTTATCCGAATAATCTTTTGCTAATTGTTGAATATTCTGAAACGATTTTTCCTCGATAACATTCGCTTGACCAAAATTATGATCAGTCAAAATATAATCTGATGCATTAATCGCCAATGAATTTCCAACATGCTCTTGCATTACTTTTGCTATTAATAAAGCACTACATCTTTCGCCGAAACTCAAAATCAAATCTTTTGTTTGAGGGCTTAATTCTTTCAGAATTTCCACCCCTTCTAATAATGCTTCCAACTCATTCATCAACAATTTTAATTTTGTTAAAATCGGATTTTGATTCGGCACATCGATTAAAGCTTTTACAATTTCGAAATGTTTGTCTTGAAAAAGTTTTAAATCATTTTCATCAAAATTTCCTGATGAAGCTTCTTCAGACATTTTGGTTAATAAATTGGTCAAACCAGAAATAGCAGACACAACCAAAATAATCGAGTTATTTTGTTGCTTTTCCTGTTTAACAATTTCTACGACCGCGCGAATACCTTCTACCGATCCGACTGATGTTCCTCCGAATTTTAAAACTTTCATAATTTAAATTTTGATCATAAAAAAAGCATCTTCCTTTTGAGAAGATGCTTTTGCATTATTTTTTTAGAATTAAATACATAACAAAACTCCTCTAAGTGTGAACACTAGAAGTCGTCGTAATTGAAATGATTGTATCTAATCCGTTTTGTTTCATTATTGATAACGAATATACAAACTTTTTCAATAAATCATTACGTATTTATTCTTTTTTTATATTTATTTCACCGAATCCTTTTTTACAGCCAATGAATCATTTGGTTCAGCAACAGGTTTTACATCACTTGCATAGCCAACAACAATTCCGTCTAGTTTATCAATTTTTCGTACTTTAAAAGTTTCTGTACCTTCTGCTCCTTTAAAAGATACTTTATAAACTGCTTCGTAAACTGTTTTGTCACCATCTTCAAGAGGCGTCATTTTCTCAAAGTTGTAGACATCAACTGGCCCATATTGTTTAACCACCGCATTCAAATCATCCACATTTACGCCTTCTACTTTCGAAAAAAGTGAATCTGGCTTATCTGCTCTGTATTTGTAAACATCTAAAACTGCTTCTTTCACCTTATAATCTGGCAAATCTGATTTTTTATTACATGCTGTTAAAGCCAAAATACCACCAACCATAAGTAATGCACTTGCTTTCATAATTCCTATTTTTTGTGTTAATTGATTATAACTAATGTAAAAATAAATAAGATAAAAAACAAGTATTTTTATTGAAATCAAATAGATAGAAACAAAAAAAGTCGATTCTGTTACAAAATCGACTTTTGAATATATTTTATTGTAAAATAAATTTTACACTTTAAAATTCACATAAAAACCTTCGTGACCTCGAACATTGAAAACGGTATTGTCTTCAAAAATCAAGTATTGACCTTTTATTCCTTTCAAAACACCTTCTATTTCTGGCGTTTTTTTCAAGTTTAATGATTTTACTTTTTCTGGATAAGATAAAACTGGATAGTCTAACTTCCAAACTTCTGGCTCATCAACCAAAAATTGTTGAAAATCTGGATTCACTTCATTTCTGATTTCGTGATACTTTTCAAACAAATTAATTTCTGGCACATCATTTTTCAACATTCTTTGCCAATTTGTTTTATCTGCAATAACATTTTTCAACGAAACCTCTATCATTCCAGCTTCGTAACGATTATCCGTTCGTGCAATAATAATAGCTTCTGATGCTCCTTGATCGATCCAACGAGTCGGCACTTGAGTTAAACGTGTTACACCAACTTTTATTCCCGAAGAATTTGCCAAATACACAATATGCGGTTGCAATTCGAATTTCGTTTCAAACTCTAAATCACGTTGCGCAATTCCCAAATGTGCTGTAGAAAGTTCTGGATTGATAATACTTGGATTAGCTTCTGGAACTGTAAAAAAACAATTTTTACAATATCCCATCTGATAAATCTCTTTGTCCTCGTGACAGTTTAAACATTCGTAATGATCAAAGTTAATCTTGATTTTTTTTCCTAACAATTGATTCATAACAATAAAATCATTCTTGAAATTCCAATAATAATTGATTGGCGTTCCATTTTCAGTTGTCATTTTACGAATTTGTCCTTCAAACTGCATCTTGCTAAAAAAGTTTAATTAATTTTGTGTAAATCTACAAAACTTTTAGCGGATGGGAATAGTCAATAAGATTATGGAAATTATGATGCGTAGCCGAATGAATATCATCGAGGAAAGTATCAAAAATCCAGTTGGTACGCAACAACGTGTGTTATTTGAGAATATCAAAAAAGCCAAATCGACTATTTACGGAAAAGAATTTCATTTTGACGAAATCAAAACGACACATAAATTTCAAGAGCAAGTCCCTGCAGTGCATTACGAGGATTTTCAACCTTATATTGAATTAGCAAGAAAAGGTGAAAAAGATGTTACTTGGCATGGAAAAATAAAATGGTTTGCGAAATCTTCTGGAACAACAAATGCCAAAAGTAAATTTATTCCGATTAGTAATGAATCCTTAGAAGATTGCCATTACGCAGCAGGAAAAACAATGTTTGCATTGTATTTAAACGCTTATCCCGAAACGGATATTTTTATGCACAAAAACTTAAGAATTGGTGGAAGTAGTGAACTTTATCAAAAATATGATACGCGTTTTGGTGATTTATCAGCTATTCTGATTGATAATTTACCTTTTTATGCAGAAATGAAAAACATTCCAAATCGTGAGATTTCTCTAATGTCTGATTGGAATGTAAAGATGAATGCTATTATTAATGCAACAAAAAATGAAGATGTTAGTTCTTTAACTGGTGTTCCTTCGTGGATGTTAGTCGTTTTGAATAAATTATTAGCCGAAACTGGAAAGAATTATTTGGACGAATTGTGGCCAAATCTCGAAGTGTTTTTTCATGGTGGAATCAGCTTCAAACCTTATGCAGAAAATTATAATTTAATTACTCAGAAAAAATTAAATTATTTCGAATTATATAATGCTTCCGAAGGTTTTTTTGGAATTCAGGATCAATTAAATAGTAAAGAGTTGTTGTTATTATTAGACAACGGAATTTTTTACGAATTTATTCCAATGGAAGAATTTGGTTCAGAAGCTCAACGATTTTTAACGATTAAAGAAGTTGAAGTTGGTAAAAATTACGCCATGGTAATTACAACAAATGGTGGTTTATGGCGTTATATTATTGGTGATACGGTTCGATTTACCTCAACTAATCCACACAGAATTGTTGTTTCTGGACGAACAAAACATTATATCAATGCATTTGGCGAAGAATTGATGATAGAAAATGCAGAAGAAGCTTTGAAACGTGCTTGTATGCAAACAAATTCAATTGTTTCTGAATATAGTGCTGGTCCAATTTTTATGCAAGGAAAAGAAAAAGGCGCTCACGAATGGATGATAGAGTTTGATAAAGAGCCTGAAAATTTTGAGCAATTTATTGATTGTTTAGATAAAGGTTTGCAAGAAGTTAATTCCGATTACGAAGCAAAACGTTACAATAATATGACACTTAATCGACCGATTGTACACAAAGCACGCACAAAATTATTCATCGAATGGATGGCTTCAAGAGGTAAATTAGGTGGACAAAATAAAGTTCCTCGTTTATCAAATACAAGAGACTTTATTGAACCATTAATTGAATTAAATAATCGATCATAATAAAAAAGAGAATCAATATGATTCTCTTTTTTTGGTTTAAAATAAATAGGATAATTACCTCGAAACAAGTAAATTTACTATTAAGAGAAAAAATACCTATTAATGCGAAGTACGAATTTATCTGAACTTAAATTCCACCAAATTGTGGAAAATAAGTTTCAAATTTACAACAGTCTCTTTATGAGTCTTCCCTACGAAAAAATGCAAAACATCGGATCATTGATTCCGTTTTTGTATGATGAAAGTCAAAAAGGTTTACCCGAAGGTAAATCACCAAATGAAATCATCAACAATTTTTTTGAGAAATACACTGATTTAAAAACCGAACAAGAGCAAATCGATTTGATGTTTCGAATGATACAATACATCGAGCGACAAGTTGTTTTGTTTGATAGTATCGAAGATGCTGCATTTCCGTCATTACATTCCGAAAATGAAAAAGGAAGTTTGGAAAGCATTTATCATATTGCACAAGCGCAAGGTAAAATGGAGCAAGTAAAAACCAGAATCGAAGATTTTGTAACAAGAGTTGTTTTTACAGCCCATCCAACGCAGTTTTATCCAACAAATGTTCAACAAATTATTCAAGATTTACGCGACGCAATTCAACAAGATTCGGTAAGTAAAATTGATTTATTGTTGCAACAATTAGGAAAAACACCTTTTATCAACGAAGAAAAACCAACTCCTTACGATGAAGCTGTTTCTATTATTTATTATTTGAGAAATGTATATTATCAAACAATTGGACGATTATACAACGAAATCAACCAATTGTTTTTTACAGAAAGTGAACCTCTAAAATCTCCTGTTATTCAATTAGGTTTTTGGCCTGGAGGCGATCGCGATGGAAATCCGTTTGTAACAGCAGAAATTACATGGAAAGTTGCAAGTTTATTGCGTACAAGTATCTTAAAAAATTATTACAATCATCTTAAAATTGTTCAACGTAGATTAACATTCAAGCATGTTACAGAACCTTTAAAAGCGTTGAGTAATTTGATTTACGAAAATATGTTCAATGAAAATGGAACAATTACAATTGATGAAATCAAAACGCGCTTACAAACGATTCGTACAATTTTAATTGAACAACACAATGGTGTTTTCTTAGATATTTTAGATGATTTTATCACACGTGTTGATATTTTCGGATTGCATTTTGCTTCTTTGGATATTCGTCAAGATTCGCGTGTTCATCAAAAAGTGATTAACCGAATTGTTGAAAAATATACTGGAATTAATCTGAAAGATTTAAGCGAAGCAGAACAAATCGAATTGTTAATAAATCCGTCTTTTACAGCTAAACCAGAAGATTTTGAAGATGATATTGTGATTGATACAATCAAAAATGTTTATCAATTAAAAAAAATTCAGCAACGAAATGGTGAATTAGGTGTTAACCGATACATTATTTCAAATTCTGAAACCATTTTCGATGTTTTAAATGTTTATGCTTTATTCAAATTTTGTGGTTATCAAGACGATGAAATTAAGTTTGATATCATGCCACTTTTCGAGACGATTAGAGGTTTAGATGGTGCTGAAAATACGATGAATAAATTGTATAATTTACCTATTTATGCGCAACATTTAGAACGTAGAAAACAACGTCAATCGATTATGTTAGGTTTTTCGGACGGAACAAAAGATGGTGGTTACATCAAAGCGAATTGGGAAATTTATCGTACCAAAGAAATCCTTTCGAATGTTTCGGATAAAAATCAAATCGAAGTTATTTTCTTTGACGGTCGTGGTGGACCTCCTGCGCGTGGTGGTGGAAAAACGCACGAATTTTACGCTTCTCAAGGGAAAACAATTGCGAATCACGAAATTCAAATTACAATTCAAGGACAAACAATTACGTCGAATTATGGAACAATGCCGCAGGCAAAATATAATTTTGAACAATTGTACACAGCTGGTATTATTTCGGATGTTTTCTCGACAAGCACAAGTCAGATTTCGCCAGATGAGCGAATTTTGATTGATAAATTAGCCACAATTAGTTATCAGAAATACGAAGATTTGAAAGCGCATCCTTCATTTTTACCTTATTTAGAAAATATGAGTACGCTTAACTATTATGGAAAAACGAATATCGGAAGCCGTCCGAGTAAACGAGGTGGTGATAAAAAATTAGAGTTCGATGATTTGCGTGCTATTCCATTTGTGGGTTCTTGGAGTCAATTAAAACAAAATGTTCCGGGATATTTTGGTGTTGGAACAGCTATAAATGAATTGAAAAAACAAGGTCATTTAGAGGATGTAAAAGATTTATTCAAGAATTCGAGCTTCTTCAAAACATTGATCCAGAATAGTATGATGTCGATGGAAAAAACTTATTTTCCATTAACATCTTATATGAAAAATGATCCTGAATATGGTGAATTTTGGAATATTTTGCACGATGAATTTGAATTATCAAAAGCATTATGTTTAGAAATTTCGGGTTACACAGAATTGATGCAAGACGAAACATTGAACAAATCTTCGGTACAAATGCGCGAAAAAATTGTGTTACCATTATTAACGATTCAACAATTTGCGTTGAACAAAATTCATCATGAAAGTGAGTTCAAATCAATCTATGAGCAAATTGTGATGCGTTCGTTATTCGGAAATATTAATGCGAGTCGAAATTCGGCTTAATTTTCAGAATATCTTAATACCTTCGCAACGATGGAAAAGATTATTTTAGGGATTGATCCTGGAACAATGGTGATGGGTTTTGGTTTGATTGAAGTCAAAAATAACAAAATAAAGTTGATTACTTTAGACGAATTGTTGTTGCATAAACTTCCGAACCAGCAAACGAAATTGAAAAAGATTTTCGAAAAAACTTTAGCCATTATCGATCAATATCATCCTGATGAATTAGCCATTGAAGCGCAGTTTTTTGGCGTTAATGTTCAGTCTATGTTAAAACTTGGACGTGCACAAGGCGTTTGTATTGCCGCTTGCCTGCATCGCGATATGCCTGTGGTAGAATATGCGCCAAAAAAAATTAAGATGGCGATTACTGGAAACGGAAATGCATCAAAAGAACAAGTTGCGGGCATGTTACAACATTTACTTGGTTTGAAAGAAATTCCGAAACGTTTGGATGCCACAGATGGTCTTGCCGTTGCGGTTTGTCATTATCTAAATTCGGGTAAAACAACTGGGACGTCAAATTCTTATTCGAGTTGGGATGCCTTTGTAAAAAATAATCCGAATCGAACAAAATAAAATATATTTGTAGTAGAATTAGCAACCTAATTCGTAAAACATAAAACACATCAAATGAAAAAATATTTAATCGCAGCATCAGTTTGTGCAACAGTTTTCTCTTCAGTGTTATTTTCTTGTAAAGATTCGACTGGAAAAAACAATACTGCAATCACTGAAATTGTTTCGAAAATTGAACAAAACAAATACAAAATTGGCGACAAAATCGATATTCCTTTAACTAATTTAGATGGAATTACGAAAGTTATTGTTTCGGTAGATGGACAAGAAGTTCCTGCTGATTTTACGATTGACGGAAAAACAATTGGATTAGGAAATCATACGGTTAATTTGAAATTCTTCAAAGGAGAAGAAGAAACAAATTCGCGCGATTTTACGTTTGTGGTTTATGCAAATGAGCCGGCTGCGCAATGGAATTATGAAATTGTAGGAACTTATCCACATAATCCAGATTATTTTACGCAAGGTTTTTATTTCAAAAACGGAAATATTTTCGAAGGAACTGGACTTCGCGGAGGAAAAACACGTTTGATTGAATATAAATTGGGGGCAACTGAACCTACAAAATTATATCAAATCAAAGACGATGTTTTTGGAGAAGGAATTACAGAACTGAATGGTTTTATTTATCAATTAACATGGCAAGATCGTGTGATTTATAAATATGATTTAAACTTTAATCAAGTTGAAAAATTTGATATGCCAGCTCAAATTATCGAAGGTTGGGGAATTACAACAATTGGAAAAGAATTGGCCATAACAGAAGGTTCTCAACGTATTCATTTCTTTGATGAAAACTTTAATTATCTAAGAACTGTTCAAGCTTTTGACAGTCAACAACCATATAGTTATTTGAATGAAATTGAATACCACGATGGTTTAATTTATGCAAATGTTTACCTAAAATCTGGACATGCAGATAACAGTAATATTGTGGTAATTGATCCGCAAACTGGCGCTGTAAAAGTAGAGTTTAACTTCGCTGAATTGAAAGGAAAACAAGGAAATCCGCAAGCACAAGAATTGAACGGAATCGCTTTCAAAGACAACGGAAATATGTTATTAACAGGTAAAAACTGGGATAAAATATTTGAAATTAAGATTAAGAAATAATTTCCTTAACACATAAAAAAGCAAAAAGCTCGACCTGCAAAATCGAGCTTTTCTTTTTCAAAAATCATCTAAAAAATTATAAGTAAAAATTTATGGTTATGAAAGATCCTATAACCAAAATTGATCTTTCCAATCTGTGTTAGTTAAAAGTGAATTAAATTGTTCTTTAATTACTTTTAACTTTTTTTGTGTTGCATTTTTCTCAAATTCAGGAAACATTTGTTTCTCCTCAAATCTGATGTGCAAATCCAATTCTTCTTCGATATAAATCAAACTTTTCATCGGATTTTTTGCATCTATTTTGAACAAGCGTCTCAAACGTCTATGTTCTTTCAATGCTCTTTTTACCAAGTAATGATCTTCATCTAAAAGCGAAAACAAGTAATTTTCTTCTATCTCAAATTTTTTGAATAATACTTTTTCCCCATACCAATTTACATAATCAACAATTCGTTGAATATCGACTCCTTTATCTATTCCAGCACGAATATTCCAACAAAAAAATAATGTTTTATGATGCCTTTCGCACGCTTCATTTAGATTTACTGTTACAGTATAACTCATCTGAGAAGCAGTTGTTTGAGGAAGTTCTATTAATAGGTTCATTGTTATAATTTTTCAATTCGGATAATCGGATATTTTTATCTTATTTTTAATCAAATTTTTTTAATGCTTAAGAAAAGCAATTCCTTTCTCTAGATCATCAATCAAATTAAACATCGATGTCTTTTCTAGCATACCTCGCAAATCATTACGAATTGCAAAAACACGGCTATGTAAAGCACAAGGTTTGTTAGTATCGCATTCTACTAAACCTAAAATGCAACTATGATAAAGACCATCTCCGTCAATCGCTTTGATGATATTCACTAATTTGATATCTTCTAAATGCGCTGCATCCATTTGGAAACCTCCCATTTTTCCTTTGACAGATGAAATCACATTTGCTTTAACTAATTGTTGAAGAATTTTGGCTGTGTAAGCTTCTGGAGAATTAATAGAATTTGCAATTTGTTTTAAATTGACTCTCTTTCCTTCTACAGATTCTTGTGCAATAAACACACAAGCCTTAATTCCATATTCGCACGCTTTAGAAAACATTAATTTCTTTTATTCATTATAAATTATGAAGCAAATATACAACTAATTTTAAATCGGACAAATTTATCTTATTAAATTTTTAAAAATAAAAAAACCACTCAAAAATGAGTGGTTTAATATTATCTGAAAAGAAAATTTCTTAATCTTCGTCTTCGTCTTGATCAGCATCCTTAACTGCGTTACGAGAAGTACGAATAGCTACTACTACTGCGTTATCTGGATGAGCGAATGTGTAGTTATCATTTTTCAATGTTTCTACATACATTTTGTGACCAATTCTCATTGGAGTGATATCGATTTCGATTTCGTCTGGTAAGTTTGCTGGAATAGCACGAACTTTTAATTTACGCATATTGAAACGTAAAACCCCACCAGCTACTAAACCACGAGCACGTCCTACTAAACGAACTGGAACTTCCATAGTTACTGGTTTGTCCTCGTTTAATTGGTAAAAATCTACGTGTAAGATTTTATCCGTTACTGGGTGAAATTGGATGTCTTGTAAAATTGCTTGAATTTTAGCTCCATCAGCTAACTCGATAGTTGCTGTATGAGCATCTGGAGTGTAAACTAATGATTTGAATGCTTTTTCATCAGCTGAAAAGTGGATAGGCTCTCCAGAACCGTAAACCACACAAGGTACTTGTTCAGCATTACGTAGGTTACGTGTAGCCACTTTACCTAAGTCTTCTCTTTTTACACCTTGAATTGTAATTGACTTCATAATAATATGTATATAATAAAAATAATTTAATATTTAGTTAAACCACTAGATAACAAAACGTTGACTAATAGATTTGTTGCTATGTACTAGATGCATAACATCAGCAAAAAGCGGAGCGCAAGATAATACTTTTATTTTAGATACGGAAGTATTTTTTAATGGAATACTATCAGTTATAGCAATTTCCGTTAATAGAGAGTTATCAAGACGCTCATAAGCTGGTCCAGATAAAACTCCATGCGTTGCAATCGCACGAACAGATTTTGCTCCTTTTTCCATAATCAATTCAGCCGCCTTTGCAAGTGTACCCGCTGTATCAATCATGTCATCCACTAAAATAACATTTTTACCTTCAACCTCACCGATTAACATCATGCTATCAACTTGGTTTGCAACTTTACGTTCTTTGTGACAAATTACGATATCTGCATTAAGGTATTTAGCATATGTATTTGCACGTTTAGCACCTCCCATGTCTGGAGAAGCAATACAAATATTATCTAAGCCTAAACCTTTAATGTATTCAACAAAAATTGTTGAAGCAAATAAATGATCAACAGGAACTTCAAAAAATCCTTGAATTTGATCAGCGTGTAAATCCATAGTCATTACACGAGTTGCTCCAGCTGTCATTAACATTTTTGCAACTAATTTTGCTCCAATTGGCACACGTGGAGCATCCTTACGATCTTGACGAGCAAAACCAAAATAAGGAATAACAACTGTAATACTTTTAGCAGATGCGCGTTTTGCTGCATCACACATTAAAAGTAATTCCATTAAATTGTCTGTTGGTTGCATTGTAGAACCAATTAAGAAAACGCGAGCTCCGCGAATTGGCTGTTCAAAAGCGGGTACAAATTCTCCGTCGCTAAATTCTACAATTTTAGATTTACCAAGTTCTTGACCATATTGATCGGCAATTTTTTGTGCTAATTCTAATGATCCTCTGGTCGAAAAAAGAAATGCTGATTGTTCCATTGTTTGTTTTGGGAAATATTTATGCAAAAATAATTTAAATGATTTAAAAATGATATAAGAAAATCAAAAATTAATTTCGGCACAATTATTGAATATTTTTTAAACAAGTTAAAATAATCATAAAGACATAATCATGACTTTCGTTAGTTATAGTGTTTTTTAACAGTTTTTGATTGATTCGTTTTTAAGTATTTATATAAATTTGCAATTAAATATATCCTCATGAAAAAGATTTCATACCTATTAAGTGTAATTGGATTAGGAATTTTTGCTCACGCGCAAGAAACTACTGAAACAATTAACAACGATTACAACAAATGGTCTATCGAGGCCAATGGAGGTGCGGTAAAAGCAAGAAAAGCATTCGCTCCAGGTTATTATTCAGAAACACCAAGTTTTTTCCATGCTGATTTTGGTGTACGTTATATGTTCAATCCAAAATTTGGTTTAAAATTAGATGGTGGATATGATCGTATCAAAGAAGGCGAAGATGTAGCTCGTTTCCGTTCTAATTATTACCGTGTAGATTTACAAGGGGTTGCGAACTTAGGACGAATCATGAATTTTGAAACATGGACAAATAGAATTGGATTATTAGCTCATGGTGGTGCAGGTTACTCTTGGATGAATAATGATGCGACAAAAGGTGCTGATGGTAAAGTTTTCGACGACAATGATAACATGGTAAATGTTATGGTTGGTTTAACACCACAATTAAGATTAACTGATCGTGTTGTTTTAACAGGAGATGTATCTTACGTAAGAAATATTCGTCAAAATGTAACATTTGATGGCACAGCTAACACATCAGGTTCAGGATTTGGAGGTGAAATTTGGAATGCTACTTTAGGTTTAACATTTTACTTAGGTAAAAACGAAAAACATGCTGACTGGGTTTACGAACCAACTCGTTCTGACTTAGAAGATCGTATTTCTAACATCGAACAAATGTTAAAAGATACTGATGGTGATGGTGTTGCTGATTACTTAGATCAAGAACCAGATTCAGCTCCAGGTGCAGTAGTTGACACAAAAGGTGTTACTATCGACCACAACGGAAACGGAATTCCAGATAATATTGAAGAATATATCAAACAAAATGCAGGAGGAAACACAACTGTCATTAACGATGCTGATTTCTTAGAGCAAATGATTAATTCAGGTATTATCAACGTATACTTCGATTACAACTCTGACAAACCATACCAACAATCTGTTGGAGGTATCAAATTTGTATCTGAGTACTTAAAAGCTAAACCAAATGCTCAAATTGACATTTTAGGTTTTGCTGATCCAGTAGGAGGAGATGCTTTCAATAAAGACTTATCTCGTAGAAGAGCAGAAAATGTTAAAGCTATTTTAGTTAGTCAAGGAGCTAATGCTTCTCAATTAACTACTGTTGGTGAAGGGGAAGATAAAGAGTTCAAAAACTCTCAAGTTTCATCTCATCAATTAGCAAGAAGAGTTGTTTTCAGAGTAAAATAATTCTCTCTTAATTTAAGATATTAATCAGGGATAGATTTTTCCATTTTTTGGAGTCTCTATTCCTGATTTTTTTATTATCTTTACCACCACTTAAATTACTAAAATATTGAATCCTTTTAACCAACACTTTAATGCTCCTAGATGGGTAGTATTAGTGCTAGACATACTTATTGTTTTCTTTAGCTATGTAATAACCAATTTTATACTTAATAGTTTTCTAAATTCTTTTAGTTTAGAAAAATTATTATTTAAATTACCATTTGTTGTAGCAGCATATACTCTATGTTTCCTATACTTCAAAACATATAAGGGAATTGTAAAAAAAACGGGGTTAAAAGATGCTGAAAATGTATTTGTATCTAATACTACGGCTTTTCTGATTCTTTTCTTCATCTCTTTTATCTATAGACAATTCATTGAATCTAATCTTTCGGAGAACACTCCTGTTTCATATGTTTTCAGAATGTCTTACTCTGTTATCTTTGTCCATTTATTTATTTCAACAGTAATAATGGTTATTGCCAGATTATATTATAAATGGATTTATAATTATTTTTTCTCAAAAAATAAGGAACAACAAAAAATATTAATTTACGGTGCAGGAGATTCAGGATTAATTACTCGAGATATTTTACAAAATGATACTCAGTTTAATTATAAAGTTGTAGGTTTTATTGATGATAAACCTTCTAAAATTGGAACATTTATAGATGGTGTTAAAATTTATTCTATAAATGATATTGATAATAAATTCATTGAACGAAATGATATTTCAGAAATTATTATTTCTATTCAAAATATTAAAACGAATCAATTATTAAATCTATCCAAATCATTAGAAGATTTGAATGTAAACATAAAAATAATTCCACCTATTTCTAATTGGATTGATGGTACATACAAGCCTGCTCAAATCAAACAATTAAAAATTGAAGATTTATTAGGTCGTGAATCAATTAAGTTGAAAAACCCTATTATTAATGAAAATGTACAAGGTAAGGTAATACTTGTTACTGGTGCTGCAGGTTCTATAGGAAGTGAAATTTCAAGGCAACTTGCTATGATGGATTTTGCTCAACTAATTTTGATTGATCAGGCAGAATCGGCTCTATATGATGTTCAACAGTCTTTAAAAAATGAAATTTCTGAAGAAAAACAAAATAGAATAGATTATATCGTTTCGAGTGTAAGAGATCGAAAACGAATGTTAAGCCTTTTTGATAAATATCATCCGCAAATTATTTTTCATGCAGCTGCATATAAACATGTTCCTTTAATGGAAAGATTTCCATATGAAGCAATTAATACAAATATTTATGGAACAAAAATTATTGCTGATTTAGCGAATGAATTTGGTGCCGAAAAATTTGTTATGGTTTCAACAGATAAAGCGGTTAATCCGACTAACGTGATGGGAGCAACCAAACGTGTGGCAGAAATTTATGTAAATTGTACAAATGAAAAATCTAAAACAAATTATATTGTTACTCGATTTGGCAATGTCTTAGGATCTAATGGTTCTGTAATACCTTTATTCAAACGTCAATTAGAAAACGGAGGTCCTTTGACAGTAACACATCCCGATATTACACGTTTTTTCATGACTATTCCAGAGGCCTGCCAATTAGTATTAGAAGCGGCTATTATGGGAAAAGGTGGTGAGATTTTTGTATTCGACATGGGCGAATCAATGAAAATTATTGATCTTGCTAAAAGGATGATTAGATTAAGTGGCTTTAAATATCCTGAAGAAATTGATATAAAAATTGTAGGTTTGCGTCCAGGTGAAAAAATCTATGAAGAGTTATTGGCTAATGATGAAAATACAGTAAAGACCCATCATGAAAAAATAATGATAGCAAAAGTTAATACAAACAAATGTCAAGACAATAAAAAACTAATTGAAGAACTATGCTTAATGTCTTCAACCATAGAAAAACATGAGCAAGTCATGCATTTAGTGGCTAAAATAAAAGAGATTGTACCAGAATTTAAATCTCAAAACTCAGAATTTGAAAAACTTGATAACTTAATTTATGAAAAATAAAATTTTTAATCTTTTAATTGTAATAGTTATACTCACTATTTCTTCTTGTGCATCAAAAAAAGAATTAGTCTACTTTCAAGGAGATCAACAATCTACTACGAAATACGAAGAATATATTCCTAAAATTCAATCTTCTGATATGCTAGCAATCAGTGTAAGTGCTGCTGATATAAAAGCTACAGAACCTTTTAATCAACAAAGTGTTTATCAAGTAAATTCTGGGGTGCAAAATAATCCTTATGCGAAGGTTTATACTGTTGATGAAAATGGTTATATCAACTATCCGTTAATTGGTAATGTGAAAGTAGGTGGATTAACTAGAACAGAAGCTGAAAATGAATTAAAAGCAAAAATCTCAAAATATATCGTTAATCCTGGGGTAAATATTAATTTTACAAATTTTAGAATTAGCGTTTTAGGAGAAGTTGCTAAACCTGGTAATTTTACAATTCCAAGCGAAAGAGTAAGTATACTTGATGCTTTAGGTATGGCTGGTGATTTAACTATTAATGGTGTTAGAAATAATATTATGGTTATTCGTGAACAAAATGGACAAAAACAAACATATAACGTCGATTTAACATCCAAAGAAATACTAAACTCTCCTGTTTATTATTTAGCCCAAAATGATGTTATTTATGTAGAACCAAATAATGCTAAAATTTCATCATCTAAATTTACACCAAACTATTCATTATGGATATCTGTTGCTGGTGTTATAATATCTGTAATTGCTGTTATTTCTAAATAAAAATGAGTACAAATAAAAATAACCTAGAAGACCAATACTTCGATGAGTCTGAAGAAACGATTAATATCAGACAAATTTTAGAACAATATCTTTATTACTGGAAATGGTTTGTATTTGGAGTTATTATTTCTTTAACCTTAGCCTTTTTATATGTTAAATATACTCAGAAACAATATCAAGTTTCAGCTAAAATATTATTAAATGAGAAAGAATCTGCAACAGGTGAATTAGCTGGTTTAATGGATCAAGCTATGCTTGGAGGGGGATCTTCAACAAATGCTGAAGTTGGTGATCAAATTGATGTTTTAAAATCAAAACGACTAATTACTAAGGTTGTAGAAGAAAATAATTTAAATATTCAATATTTTAGTAAAGGTCGTGTAGCTGAAGTTGAATTAACTCAAGAGAAATCTCCTATTAAAATTATTTTTCTAAACGAAGCTGATAAAACCAATGAAGATTTAGAAGCTAAATTTATTGTTCAAATAAAATCTACAACAAAATTTATTTTAACAAACAAAACAACTTCTACAGAAAAGGAATATTCTTTTGGACAAAAAATAAATGATAAGATTGGAAGTTTTGTTATCAGTCCTAATAAAAACTTAGCTAAATCAATTGATAATGAATATCTGATTGTTTTAAATTCTATTGATAAGACTGTAGATAATTACCAAAAGAAACTTGCTATAGATCCTAACAGTGAAAAAAGTTCTAAAATTATTAACTTCTCATTAGTAGGTCCTGTTCCTGAGATTTCTAAAAAAGTAATTAATGATTTAATTATTAATTACAACAAAGATATTGTAGGCGATAACCATAAATTAACTGAAGCTACATCTAAGTTTATTGATTCAAGGTTAGCTATTGTTAGTGGCGATTTAGATGGTGTTGACAAACAATTAGAACAATATAAACAAAGTAATAATATTACAGATGTTACCTCTGAAGCAAATATTTTTTTAGAGAGTGCTGCTGATAATGAAAAGAAATTATTAGATGCTTCTACACAACTACAATTAGTTGAATATATGAATGGAGCTCTTAATACGTCTCGTACAGATTTACTTCCTTCAAATATTGGTTTAGAAGATAAATCTATTTCATCAGAAATATCTTCATACAACGAACTAGTCCTAGCTAAAGAAGATATGTTAAAATCTGTAACAAATGAACATCCAAATGTTATTAAATTACAAGAGCAAATAAATGATGTAAAAAGAAACCTGAAGAATAGTTTAAAATTATATAGAAATAACACACAAACTATTTTAAATACAATACAAGGAAAGCAAAATCAAATTGCTGGAAAAATTAAAAAAGTACCTAGTCAAGAGCGTGGTTTTAGAGATATATCTCGCCAACAACAAATTGTAGAGGCTTTATATTTATTCTTACTTCAGAAAAGAGAAGAAAATGAAATAAAAGCTGCTGCAACACCAGAAAATATTAAAGTAATTGATTATGCTTATGGTATAAAAGAACCTGTTTCCCCTAAAAAAAGTATTATATTTTTAGGAGCGCTTATTGTAGGTCTTATAATACCTTTTATAATAATTTATATATACAAATTATTAAATAATACAGTTAATTCAAAAGAAGATGTAGAAAATGCCGTAGGAGCACCTATCGCAGGACAAGTACCGAAAAGTAATATTTCTATATTAGAAAATAATGATAACTCAAGTGCTGCTGAAGCTTTCCGAATCTTAAGAACAAATGTAAATTTCTTATTAAAGAACTCAACAGATCCTCAATGTATTTATATTACATCTACAACTAGTGGAGAAGGAAAATCATTTATATCAACTAACTTAACTCAGATTTTAACAATGTCTGGAAAATCAGTATTGTTAATCGGAGCTGATATTCGAAGTCCAAAAGTATTAGATTATTTAGGTATTTCTGATCAATATATACATAAATATGGTGTAACTGAATATTTAATTTCTAATGATGTTAATATTGATGATATTATCATAAAAAAACCTGCACATTATAAATTCGATGTTATTTATTCAGGTCAAATAGCACCTAATCCATCCGAATTATTAATGAATGGACGATTTGATGATATTATTAAATATGGAAAGGAACATTATGATTATGTAATAGTTGATACAGCTCCTGTAAGTTTAGTAACTGATACACTATTAATTTCAGACGATGCAGATATTACAATGTACGTAGTTCGTGCCAACTACTTAGATAAACGTATGCTAGCAATTCCAAGAGATTTATATAGAGAAAATAGACTTAAGAATATGGCTATGGTTATTAATGATGTTGACTTTACAAAAGGTTATGGCTATGGTTATGGCTATGGTTATGGAGAAAACCATAATAAAGGTGGATTTTTTAAAAACCTTTTTAAACGTAAATAAAATAAAAACCTGAAGTTAATCTTCAGGTTTTTTGTTCTATAAAATATATACACTATTGACCTTCCTTCTCCAATCTCTCTAATGCTTTTTCGTGAGCTGATTTTACATCATTTTTGATCTTTTTATCTTGTGTAGATTTTCTAATCTTTTCTGCATGATAAGCCAAATCATCTAATGTCATTTTATAACTCACATAAAATCCGCGATTATATCTTGAATATGAAGCTAATCCCCAACCAGCAATTAATTGATTCTTAATCTTTTTGGTTTGATATTCGTTCAAATAACGTTGAAGTTTTGGAGAAATTTCTTCTTTCGCAATTGATTTTACAGAACCATTCATTCGGCTAAACCAATATTTATTATCCAATTTTATATATGATTTTGCACCTAAAATGCTTTTAAAAGCAAGATCCCCAAGCAGTAAAACCTTTTCAAATTCAGATTTTTCATTGGTCATATAATCCCAATACATTTCAGAAGTCATTCCAACCATCGGACTTTTATCTATTGTTGCTTCATACAAATCTTTACCATTTTGATAAGCTGCTGCAACATTTTTAAATTCGATTCCAAAATCATCACAAGCCTTCTGATAACCTGTAAAAGAACCCGAATATTTCTCGAAATTATCTATAAAAACTCTATAAATACAATAATGTGAAATATCAATCAAAACTTTTTTAGAATCATCTAAAAAACCGTTTATCAACTGTATCGGAAAGTTATAATATTCGTAGGAACTCATAATTGTTTGATTGTCTTAAATGTGGTGTTAATTCATCGACTAAGATAAGATAGTTTTTATTATTCTTAAAATGATAAGTATCAAAAAACTTCAAAATTTAATAGGTTAGATTTTTAAAGGGGTAAAACTTCAATTCCTAATTTCTTCCTAAATCTTCTTTGTCCTTTGTCTCAAAATAATAAACAAATGAAATTTTTCTTAACAATAATTACAAGCACTTTCTTAACAATTACTACGATAGCTCAGACGAAAAATGATTCAATTATCACCATTCAACCTCAACAAAAAACATTAAAACCTAAAGTTGAACATGCAGAACCTCTCTATACAGATTTGATGCGTGATTTGGGCGCACGAAAAGGAGAAGCTGAGATAAATGTAGGATTTGGAGTGACCTCAAAAAAAGGATATAATGAATATAATGGTTTTATTGAGTATGAATGGGCTGTTGCAGATCGTTTGGGATTGGAGGTTGAAGTACCTTTTTCTTTTAATCACAAAAGCGATAATAACGATGGCTCTATTTATGTTCCGAACAATAAAATTGAAGGTTTAAAATTAGCAACTCAATATACTTTTTTAGTAAATGAAAAACAAAAAATGTCTTTGGCTGTAGCTTATGTTCATGAATTTGAGTTTAATAATTTTAAAGAATTAGGACATCAAGGTTCTGTATTTACGGGTATGAAAATGAATCCTGTTTTTATTGGAGCAAAGAATTTTAAAAATTTCAACACGTTAATCTATACAGGTCCTATTTTTGAACATCATTATAAAGAGCAAAAAGTAGATGTTGGAGCAACTATAAATGCAAGTATGATGTATGTTTTACCAAATTCGAAAAACTTTATTGGACTTGAAAATAATATGGATATTGACCGCGATGGATTTCATTATACTTTAAGACCTCAAATTAGATTGGCTATTCAACACAATTTAATGATTGGTTTGGTTACTGGAGTTTCTATCACCAAACATACAGGAACCAACCTTGATGTGATGACACGTATTATTTGGGAACCTTAGTTTTCTTAATAAAAAAACCTCCTTTAAAACTTTTTAAAGGAGATTTGTGGAGCTGGCGGGACTTTATGTTATTATTGATTATCAATTCATTAAATTAATTACCATTAAAAAGTATACCATTTAGTGTACCATTTTGTGAATTTTCAATATTTCTTCACTCAAAAACTGAATTATATTGAAGCATAAAAATTGCTTCACGCACACGTGTAATGACTGTAGAAAAATCTTTCTTTTTATGGACTGAAAAAATTATTCCTTTTTATGGACTTAAGAAATTCTGAATAAAAAAAAAGGCACTCAATCGAATGCCTTTTAAATAAATCTTAATAATTCTATTAAAATTTCTCGGTTGGTTCATTGTCTACAAATAAGCTTTGATTCCAATCAGTACCCTCTAATAAAATACCGATTAAATTGTTGATTGCATGGAATTGATTCCCGAAATTACTTTCAACATTATTTATATATTTTCCAGTCTTTTTGTCGTAGTTATCCTGCATAATGTTAAATATAATTCCTCTTGTTTTCCAAAGATTGTACATTAGAAATTCAAATTTTCGATTATTCGCTAATGCCTTAATTAATCTTTCTTTGTTTTCTGGATTGAAATAAGAAGCCTCATCTAATTGATTTGACGTTTCGATTATGTCGTTTGATTGTAATTTGATTAATGATGTGTTCATAATTGTTTTTATTTAAGGATTAAAAAAAGCGGGTTAGATGTCCTAAGGTTAAAAACAACCTTTGCAATCCTTTCGGAACTTGCCATCATACCGCAATATCTTGAAGTGATTTTTTGTAATATCATTGTTTTTATTTTAGGAACGACAAATATAATGCTTCAAATTAAATTCTTTTAATTCCCTTAGTTGTTTTTTTTCCTGATTATTTTTGATTAGCAAAAAAAGTATCAATTTTTTTTATCGACCTATATAACGCCTACACGCCTGCGGGCGTATTGTTTTACTTTTCCCTTGCGTGCGTATTGCTCGGGTGTTTCCTTGTTCTTTCTTTTACTTTCTTTGTTATCTCGTGGAACTTAAATACTGCTTTTTCAAGTGTATCAATGTCCCACGCCCAAATACCGAACGCCTTTGACGTTGGATAAGATTCTGAGTTAAATCGTGTGTTAACTTTAATCTCAAATACTTCATAAGTTGTTTGAATATAGTTTTTATAAACTTTCTCATATATTACCGCAAAGTCATTTCTTGCAATTTGAGTAAATCGAAATCCTTTTACTTCTCCTTTACCTTCAAATTGTCTT
Organism: Empedobacter sp. UBA5528; assembly: GCF_002426075.1. Classification (NCBI taxonomy): domain Bacteria; kingdom Pseudomonadati; phylum Bacteroidota; class Flavobacteriia; order Flavobacteriales; family Weeksellaceae; genus Empedobacter; species Empedobacter sp. UBA5528. The sequence continues at coordinate 61,723 of NZ_DINY01000033.1, forward strand.
TTTAACCTTCGCGTATCGACACTTTTTAAACTTTCTTCTATCATGTGGTATGTTTGTATAGTTTTATAATTAAAGTTCGTTAAATCGTCTTATTTTCGATTAAACCCATTTCGACAACCTCATCGAGATTATCAAAAATTAAATTGATTAAGATTTCAATCTCCATTAACTCCAGAATGTCGTTTGATGTTTCAAGTTTTTTGTATTCAATCATCTTGACGTATTTATCCGACTCGTTAATCGTGTTGCCTACTTTTGATTGTTCGGCATCTGACGAATTTAAAAACTGGGTTTCATAAAACTTTGAATCGTGAATTAGAATCATATCATCAGTCGAACCAAAACGACACGCGATTGAATTGTATAGGTCCAGTTTATCTGTTTCGTTTAATTCTAAAATATGTTGTTTGATTTCTTGCTTTGTCATTGTATTAATTTTGTTTCCTCTTTTTGTAAAACCTTGCTCATTCTTTCTTGTATTTTTGAAGAATACTCTAAACTCCTTTTTATTCTTTCTTGGTTTTTGAGTTTTAAATCTTTCAATTGTTGTTTCATTTTTCTATGGTTCATGTAAATAGTTTTAATTAGTTTAAAATTTTAATGAATACATTTTACTAATCAATTCGTAAGGGTAAACATTTTGACCATTTACATAAGATGGATGCTGAACTTTCTTCGGCGGTTTACCAGTTATTTTTTTATACTCCTTTGTGCATAATTTACCAAGCTGTTGCCTTTCAATTATCGTATGTTTTTTAAATACTCCAATCGCTCTTAAAAATCTATCTACTGACCAATCATTGATAAAATCAATTTGCTTTTTTTCTACTGATTCAAGGCGGTTATTTAATTCTGCTATTTGCTTAGGCGTTGCAATTTCTTGATAATGCTTTTCTACTTCAATAAAATAATTACGAATACGTTTACCTATTTCGGAACGCTGAACCATTGCAATAGATTTAGCACTTTCAATTGTTAGAAGATAATCTTTCATGTTATGCCCACCTCTTGAGCTTTTTTTAACTTTTGTTTGCTCGTCTTTTTTGACGTGCAAAGATTCCGTACTTTTTTGCTGGTCATTTTTGACCAGCAAAATATCATCATTTGTAATTATTGAATAATCTACATTTTCAACAAATCCATATTTGAACATTCTTTTTATCCAGTGGTTAAATTGTGTCTTTGGTTGTAGAAGATTGTAAAGCTCACTTGCTAATACTGTTTTATTCCCGTTTTCTGATTGATTGATTTTTATCAATTCAAATCTTTCTTCTGATTGATTATTGTTCATTATAATTTTATTTAAAATTGATTCCTGATTAATTGCTTTTTATTCTGTCATCAAAACATATTTTCGGGTACATTTTATTATCTTCTATCTTCTCATTTTTAACACTACTTTTTTTCTTTTTTTTAATGGTTTTGGGTGCATATTGTCCCTTTATCAATGGAACATTTTTTAAAATTCCCTTTTTATGCGGGTTCTCTGTGGACAATTTGCATACTAAAAAAAATGTCGATTTTGTCGATTATTTTAGCCTTAATTTCTGTGTGCAAGTTGTTTTTTGCTGTTAAGATTTTATAGTATTTAATTTTAGTTTTTAGGAATGTATTTCTATGCTTTGAAGCTATTAAATCAATCCAATATTCAAAACTGTTACAATCGTCCAAAAAAGCTAAATCTTTTTCTTTAATTTGAGTTTTATCATATTGCTGGTTAACTAGCAACACTAAGTCCCATTCGGTTAGAATTTCTTTAAATAGATTCTTGTATGTCTTAATTTCCATCAAATCGCAAACGGTGTAAATTCCTAATTTTTTTATAAATTCTCTTTTTTTGCTTCTAACTTCAAATCTCAAAGTATTTATATTAATATTGTAAGCTGGATATTCCAAGAACTGTAAACCTTTTAAGTATACCTTAATCTCTTTGTATTTAGTTGCTTCGGATATTTTAAACGTTTCAATATCATCGTATTTAATATTAAATTTTGAACGCTTGTAGAGCAGTAAACCATCAAATATCAATCGAGCATCTGAGTTAGGAATAATATTCAGACCAAACTCAATATTTACGACTTGCAAATCTTTTTTATCATCTTCTTCAATTTCTAAATAGTTTAATATTTCATTAATCGATTTAATGCACTCCAAAGGGGTAAAATCATCTCCGTTATGTTGATAATTATTTTTGTGATAATGTGGACTTACTAAGACATCTACATAACCGTACCCAATCTCAAAGCCTTTTTCAATTGCTTTTCTAAAATGTAAACCTATTTTAAATCCATCTATTTGTCTAAGAGATGTATAATAGTTGTTAATTGGCTTGCATTCTATAAAATCGGGGTGTAATAATAAACTATTGATGATTTGATGATTCGAGGTTCTTAGTTTTAATAAGTCAACCATAATCATTATATTTGAAACATATTAAATCATTCATTTGATTTTTTATATCGGTTAAAGGGGTTTGTATTATTACAAGCTCCTTTTTTTTGATAAATAAATCGATTACTTAGTTTTGAATTTTTGATTTTGGATTGATTGAAATAATGAATCGTTTATTTCATTTGACTTAAATAAAACTCTATGACCTATTTTGTATGAAGTGATTAAACCGCTTTTCACGTATTGGTCTAATGTTCCCAAAGACAAATGCAGTTTACTTGCTGTTTGTCTCCTTGTAAGGTATTCGGGTTGCTTTTCTTCTACTTTTTGAAGTTGTGTAGAATGATTTCTTATTGCTTTAGAAACGCAATTATCAATTAGTGTTTCTAATTGGTCATACGCTAATGAAATTAAAATAGTTTCTTGTACCATAATTGTAATTTTTAATTATGGTACAAATAGAAGTTAGGTAAATTTTAGGTTTACCTAAATGGTATTTAATAAACTTTTTTAGGAATATTTAACCCTATAATATTTAGTTTATTTTGTGTTTTTTCTAATAATTTTGGATTAGAATAAGGGTTATTTTTTTGACTTGTACCCTTATTAATCATAGGATTGATATAAGATTGTATAGTACTTGCTTTTTCTCCAGTCAATAAACTTAAAACTTCTGAAAGTTTATTTGTTGATGTTTGACATATAATAAATTCCTTTTTTAAATAGTCTAAAATTCCGAGTTCTTTTAATGCAATTATTTTTTCTTTTGCTTTTATATCTGAATAATCATTTAAAGTTTCATCAATTAACTTAGATTGATTATTAATAGTGTTCTTTACATTTGACACTTCTGTCTTTACATTGATAATATCATTAATAAGTTTTATTATTTTAACTGAATCTTGATTTTCTTCTAGACCTTGATTTTCTTCAACATATAAGCAGTTAATTATTGATTCAATCCCGTATATATTAATTTCTCTACTTATTGAATTTATTACTTCTATTGTATTATAACTTTCGTCATCATCAAGCACTATTTGTCTTAAAATATTTTCTGGTATTTTCATTGAACAAACAACTTCAATAAAATATTTTTTAATTTCATTTTGATTGATTTTTTCAAATTCTTTATTTAAAAAAAATCTCATATCAGACGATATAGATTGATATTTATTTGATAAATCTTCAATCTCAATAATATTAATAACTAAATCATTATAAACATTTGTATTATAAAATATTTCTCGAAAATCATTTAAAGTAGATATTAATAAAAGTTTATAGTAGATTTCTGAAATACTATCTTCACTTAGTTCATTAAAATACTTTTCAAGAAATTCAAATAATTCATATTTCATTTTATAATTATGAACCATAGTTGAAGAAAGACTAAATAATTCATTGAAGAACTTTTTAATATCATAATTAATACTAAACAATTTCTTTTCAATTATATGAAACTTATTATAGAAGCATTTATTAATATAAATTTCAAGAAAGTCATTTAACGGAATATCTTTTATAATTATTGGTTTAAAATCGCTCATTTATTGTATCGGTTATTGGTTGCTTGCTTTGTTGATATTTATAACTTTTGCTTTTGGCTGAGGTTCTTTTTTAGGCTCTAACTTATCACGCAATAAATCCGCTTTTTGTGTGTCATTCATAAATATGTAAGTATGGAGGGTTTTTGTTTGTTTATGTCCTGTTCCAATCTTCAACGTATCTAAATCAATCCCTTTACTATAATTAAGTGTTACAAAAGTTCTTCTTGCAGTATGACTACTAACCATTTTATATCGTGGTGTTGTTTTTTCTGAACTAAAAGCCTTGTGTAATGTGTCGCATTTTTCGGCAACTTCTTTTATATATTCGTTAAACTTTACATTTGAAATTTTAGGAAGCCTATAATCGTATTTTATTAATACTTTTCTAACTGAATTAAGCAAAGGAAGGGTTATTGCTTCTTTGGTTTTTTGTTGACGTATTGAAATATAATTGTTATCTATGATATTATTTTTATCAATCTTATTCAAATCTGAAAAGCGTTGACCAGTATAACAAGCAATTAAAAATAAATCCCTGACCTGCTCTAATCTTTTATTATTTGATAAATCCAAACTTTCTATTTCTGCAAGTTCTTTTTCAGTCAATGCAATATTATCAACCTCAACATCTTTAGTTAAAAATTTACTGTTATCTAAAAAAGGATTTACCGTTATTCCTTGTTCTTTGATGAAGTATAATACAGTTCTTAAAAACTTCATTTTTCTATATACAGTCGTAGGAGCATAATTTTTTACATTAATTAAAAAGTTTACATAATCATTTCTAAATTTTAAATCAATCATTTCAGTATTATAAACACGTCTTTTTAATTTCTGAAATTCTTGAAAGTTGTTTTTAGCTTGAATATATTTTTGAACCGTACTTTTTTCAACTGATGTTGATATAGTTTCAATATAATCATCAAAATAATCTAAGATAGTTTTTTGAACAACCTTTTTAAATTGTGGGTTTTGTTGGAAATACTCTAAATCAAAATGATTTTTTAATTCGTCTTTTAATGGAGTACGGTCGTATTGATTTATAAAATTATTATAAATCGAATTTAAAGCATCTTTTATTGTAGATAATTCTTTGTTTATCTCATTATAATTTGAAACGTTTATTGTTGACCTAACACGCTGTTTGTTATTATCCCAGTATTTTGGATTTACTTTTTGCTTTGTTGATAAATTAAATCGTTTATTATCCATTCTAATGGCACAAACAATTAAAGTTTCTTTTTCTGCTTTAGTTTCTTTTAAAACAAAATTTAATCTAATCATCTTTTAATATATCGGTTACAGCAAATGTAAGGATAAAAAAAACGGTATACCATTTAGTGTACCAAAATTTTAATCTTAGTTAGTTTTATTTGGTTTTAGTTGAGGTCTAAAAACAACAAAACCCGCCTATTTAAGCGGGTTTTTGTGATTTTTAAAAACTTCTAAAATTCGTCTTAGTGGAGCTGGCGGGATTCGAACCCGCGTCCAAACAAGCAACAAATAAGCTTTCTACATGCTTAGTTTATTATTAATTTTCGACGAAATCCTGAGAATAAACACTCTGTCATCCGCTTATCATCTAAAATCTCAAAACCTATCCGATGCACTAAGGTTTCTATTCTTACTTTCCCGTGTCCCTGTATCAAACGCCGTAAGTCAAGGCTTTTGAGGGACATTCAGCTTCTATACCTAGTATAGACGTGGCGTATTCTTACTAAAATTCAGAATTATGCAGCTAAAGCGTACTCTTCGTTGCCAGTTAAAAAGTTGAAGTGCCTGATTAAAGTGAGTACACAACCTATCACTGCATGCTTACTTACCCATTGGCCCTGCTGTCAAAACCAGTCAGCCCCATAAAGTAAATTGTCAATAAATAATTGACGGATGCCAAATATACAAATTTTATACCAAATAGAATTAACTTTTTCTAAACATAATTATTGAACAAATTTGAATAAATTAGAGAAAATTCAATTCACAAAAATTTTAATAAAATGGGAAACTTAGTTAATGTACCTACATTCAAAGATCATTATGACAATTACATCAATGGTCAATTTACGCCACCTACAAACGGAAAATACTTTGATGTTGTAACACCACTTACTGGAAAAGTTTTTACAAAAGCTGCGCATTCTTCAGAAGAAGATTTAGCAAAAGCGGTAGATGCTGCTCACGAAGCTTTCAAAAGTTGGAGTCAAACTTCGCCAACACAACGAAGCATTATTTTGAATAAAATTGCAGATAGAATCGAAGAAAATCTACAAAATGTTGCGGCTGTAGAAACCTACGATAACGGAAAACCAGTTCGTGAAACATTGAATGCTGATATTCCTTTAGCAATCGATCATTTCAGATATTTTGCTTCGGTAATTCGTGCTGAGGAAGGTTCTATCAACGAATTAGATAAAGATACAGTTTCAATTATTATCCACGAGCCAATTGGTGTTGTTGCGCAAATTATTCCTTGGAACTTCCCAATTTTGATGGCGGTTTGGAAATTAGCTCCAGCTTTGGCTGCTGGAAACTGTGTGGTTTTAAAACCTGCTGAATCTACTCCTATCTCGATTTTATATTTATTCGAATTAATTGGAGATTTATTACCTCCAGGAGTTGTTAACATTGTAAATGGTTTTGGTGGAGAATTAGGTCGCGCATTGGTGACAAATCCTAAAGTATCGAAAGCTGCGTTTACAGGATCTACAGCTACAGGACGTTTCGTGATGCAATATGCAACAGAAAATATTATTCCAGTTACGTTAGAATTAGGTGGAAAATCGCCAAACGTATTCTTCGAATCTGTAATGGATCATGATGATGATTTCTTAGACAAAGCGATTGAAGGAGCTGTATTATTTGCTTTAAATCAAGGTGAAATTTGTACGTGTCCTTCGCGATTATTGATTCAAGAATCTATTTATGATAAGTTTATTGCGCGAGTTGTAGAACGTGTAAATATGATTAAAGCAGGAAATCCTCTTGATCCTGAAACAATGATTGGTGCGCAAGCTTCTCAAATTCAGTATGACAAAATTTTAAGTTATATTAAATTAGGAAAAGAAGAAGGTGCAGAAGTTTTAACTGGTGGTGACGCTAATCATTTACAAGGTGAATGCGAAACAGGTTATTACATCAAACCAACTTTATTTAAAGGAAATAACAAGATGCGTATCTTCCAAGAAGAGATTTTTGGACCTGTGTTAGCTGTGACAACTTTCAAAGATGAAGCAGAAGCTATTGAGCTTGCTAATGACACTATTTATGGCTTAGGAGCTGGTGTTTGGACGCGTGATGCACATCAATTGTACCAAGTTCCACGTGCTATTCAGGCTGGTCGTGTTTGGGTTAATCAATATCATAGTTATCCTGCTGGAGCGCCTTTCGGAGGTTATAAACAATCTGGTATCGGACGTGAAAACCACAAAATGATGTTAGATCATTATCGTCAAACTAAAAACATGTTAGTTTCTTACAGCAAAAAGAAATTAGGTTTCTTCTAAATCAATAATTAATTAAAAATCTCAAAAAATGAAACGTGTTGATGCAACAGAAAAAGCGATTAATTTATTGAATGAATTAAAAGCAAAACATGGCGATTTAATGCTTTATCAAGCAGGAGGTTGCTGTGAAGGAACGCAACCGCAATGTTTCAGAAAAGGAGAATTTTATCTTCGATACAAAGATGTTTGCATTGGAGAAATTGATGGAGTTGAATTTTGGATTGACAAAGATTTGTTCGAATATTGGAAACATGCTCATTTCGAATTAGATGTTATTGATGCGATTGGCGCAGGAGGTTTTTCGTTAGAAGTTCCGCTTGGCAAAACATTTAAAGTCAATTATCGAATATTCTCTCAAGAAGAACTTAATCAATTAGACGAAGTCAAAATCAATTTATAACAGAAAAGCCATTTGCATTGCAAATGGCTTTTTTATTTATGATAGAAATAATTTTATCCTAAAACTTCAATCGCTTTGTTGATACGTGCAATCGTTTCCTCTTTTCCTAAAGTTGCCATAATTACAGGAACATCTGGTCCTTGTAAAGCACCAACTAAACTAAGACGTAAAGGCATTCCGATTTTTCCAAATCCAATTTCTTGCGTTGTAACAAATTCTGCCATTGCATCGTGTAAAACTTCTGAAGTAAATTCTGATGAATTTAAAACTTCAACAAATTTTCCTAAAATCTCTTTAGAATCATCTTTCCAAGCTTTTTTAGCTGCTTTTTCATCGTAAGTAGAAGGAGCTATATAAAAGAATTGACCTTGTTCGTAAATATCTTTTACAAAGTTTGCTCTTTCTTTTAACAATTCAACCACTTTTGCATCTAAAGCTGGATTCGCTTCGATTCCATTTTCTTTTAAAACTTCTTCGAAAGATGGTAATAATTCTTCAACAGATTTTTGTTGTAAATATTGATGATTGAACCAAGTTGCTTTTTCCGGAGAAAAACGTGCACCCGATTTTGAAACTTTTTCTAATGAAAATAATTGAATCAATTCTTCCATTGTAAAAATCTCTTGATCAGTTCCAGAATTCCATCCCAATAAAGCTAACATATTCAATACTGCATCTGGGAAATAACCTTCTTGTTTGTATCCTTTTGCAATTCCTTCTTCTGTTTTCCATTCCATTGGGAAAACTGGAAATCCGTGTTTGTCTCCATCACGTTTACTTAATTTTCCTTTTCCTTCTGGTTTTAAGATTAATGGTAAATGTGCGAAACGAGGTGCTTCCCAACCAAATGCATCATACAATAATTCGTGCAAAGCCATTGATGGTAACCATTCTTCTCCACGAATTACGTGAGAAATTCCCATCAAATGATCGTCCACAATATTTGCTAAGTGATACGTTGGCATTCCATCAGATTTAAACAAAACTTTATCATCTAAAGTTGATGCATCAATCGTTATTTTTCCACGAATCATATCATCCAATAAAACTGTACGAGAATCATCAATTTTGAAACGAATTACATAAGGAGTTCCATTCCCAATTAAAGCTTTTGTTTCATCTTCCGTCAACGATAAAGAGTTTTTTAACTTTCCTCTTGTCGACCAGTTATAAATAAATGTTTCTTTATTTTCTTCTGCTTTTACACGCGCAGCATCTAATTCTTCTGCTGTATCAAACGCATAATATGCATTTCCAGAAGCTAATAATTCGTCTACATATTGTTTGTAGATTTCTTTACGCTCTGATTGACGGTAAGAACCTAAATCTCCACCAAAACCAACACCTTCATCAGGAGTTAAGCCTAACCATTTCAACGAATCGATAATATATTGTTCAGCACCTTCCACATAACGTGTTTGGTCTGTATCCTCTATTCTTAATAAGAATTTTCCGTTATTATGTTTTGCGAAAAGATAATTGTATAACGCAGTACGGACTCCTCCGATGTGTAACGCACCTGTTGGACTTGGCGCAAATCTTACACGAACTTCTTTTGCCATTGTATCAAAATTTTTGCAAATTTAAGTCGTTCAATTCTATAATAGATATTTATTTTAAATAATATTCTATTTTTTATCTTCGTAAAACGAAAATTCAACAAAATAAAACCACATAAAAATGAAATTATATACAATAGAAACAGGAAATTTTAAATTAGATGGCGGTGCCATGTTCGGAATTGTACCAAAATCGATTTGGAATAAAACCAATCCTGCTGATGATAGAAATTTAATCGACCTTGCGATGAGATGTCTATTAATCGAAGATGGTAAACGATTAATATTGATTGATACAGGAATCGGAACTAAACAAGATGCAAAATTCTTTGGTTTTTATTATTTATGGGGCGATGCTACTTTAGATAACTCTTTAGCCAAACATGGTTTTCATCGCGATGATATTACAGATATTTTCTTGACGCATTTGCATTTTGATCATTGTGGTGGCGCAATTCAATACAACAAAGAGAAAGATTATTTAGAAGCTTCATTCAAAAACGCAAAATTTTGGTCGAATGCGAATCATTGGGATTGGGCAGTAAATCCAAATCCACGTGAAAAAGCGTCTTTCCTGAAAGAAAATATTTTACCTCTACAAGAAAGTGGACAACTTAATTTGATTGATTTGCCTCAAAATGGATCAATTTTAGAAAATTCTCCACTTGGTTTTGATATTTTATTTGTGGATGGACATACCGAAAAGCAAATGTTACCAATCATTACATATAAAAGCAAAAAAATAGTTTATATCGCAGATTTAATCCCAACTGTAGGGCATATTCCATTAATTTATGTAATTGGGTTTGATACACGACCTTTAATAACAGTTGAAGAAAAAGGAACGTTTTTACAAAAAGCAGTCGAAAATGAATATATTTTGTTTTTTGAACATGACCATGTCAACGAATTAGCTACGTTAAAATTAACAGAAAAAGGGGTTAGATTAGATCAAACCTATTCATTTTCAGAAGTTTTTGATTCAATTTAAAATCAATTTCATAACCGAAATGATTTCACAAATTCAGAAAAATATTTTCATACCTTTGTGTTGTCATTTAAAAAAATTATAGAAGCATGGGATGTGGATCTTGTGGAACTTCTAATGGCCTTCCGAAAGGATGTAACAATAATGGTGCTTGTGGCACTGATGGTTGTGGAAAATTATCAGTTTTTGATTGGTTATCGAATATGCAACTTCCAAATGGACAAGAAAAGTTCAATTTTGTGGAAGTTCGTTTCAAAAACGATCGAAAGTTTTATTATAAAAACGAAAACAACATATCTCTAAATATTGGCGATGTAATCGCTGTTGAAGGAACACCTGGTCATGATATTGGGGTTGTTACACTTACGGGTGAGCTTGTTAGAATCCAGATGAAAAAAAAGAATCTTTCGTGGACTGCGGAAGATGTCAAGAAGGTTTATCGCAAAGCGAACCAAAAAGATATAGAAACTTGGGTAGAGTTTCGTGATAGAGAAAAACAAACAATGGTTGATTCTCGAATTATGGCGAAAAACCTTAATTTGGAAATGAAAATTTGTGATGTTGAGTACCAAGGAGATGGAGCGAAAGTTACATTTTATTATACAGCAGAAGGACGTGTAGATTTCAGACAACTAATCAAAGAATACGCTGGGAAATTTGGCGTAAGAATTGAAATGAAACAAATCGGATATCGTCAAGAAGCAGCAAAAGTTGGTGGAATTGGATCTTGTGGACGCGAATTATGTTGTTCTACTTGGTTAACAGATTTCCGCTCTGTGAGCACTGCTGCAGCACGTTATCAACAATTGTCAATTAACTCGCAAAAGTTAGCTGGACAATGTGGTAAATTAAAATGTTGTTTAAATTTTGAATTGGATTCATATTTAGATGCATTAAATAGTTTTCCATCAATGGAAAGCCGTTTCGAGACTGAAAAAGGTTGGGCACATTGTGTTAAAATCGACGTTTTCAAGAAAGAAATGTGGTTTGCTTATGACAAAGGCGGAATTGTTTGGTACAAATTTTCGGTAGACGATATTCAAGAGTTTTTAGCAATCACTGCAAAAGGTCAAAAAACTGAACCTTTAGAGGATTTAGCTAAAAATGTAGAAGAATCGAAACCAGATTTTACAGATGTAATTGGTGAAGATTCTTTAGAACGTTTTGAACGTAAAGAAAAACAGAACAAAAAACGTAAAAGAATTAAGAATAATCAAAATTCTGGAAACGAAAAAGTTGCGGCGAATGCTAATAATCTGAAACCTCAGAAGGCAAAACAAAAACAGCCTAACGAGACGAAAGATAAAGCAAATCGTCCTGAAAATAAACAAGGAAAGAATCCAAATCAGTCTAAAAAGAATAATCAAAATAGACCGAACAAAAATTCGAATCCTAATCAGAATCAGCAACAACAAAATCAGCCAAAAGAGAAGCAACAGCCAACTCAAGCGAAAGAGCAACAAGCTCAACCAAATACTGATCAGCAAAAGCCGCAAGGAAATAATCGCAATCGCAATCAACAAAAGCGAAAACCGAATAATCCGAGCAATAATAGCCAACAAAATAATCAAACAAATCAGGCTAATCAGTCAACTCAACAACCAAAAAAACAACCTCAGCAAAATAATCAAAATGCTGAGCAAAAACCGAAAACTAAGGACGAGAATCAAGCAAATAATTCTCAACCGAATCCAAATAAATCGAAGAATCGAAATAAAAAAAGATTTAATCGTGGGCCAAAACCAGATGATACGCAACAGTAGTTTGCTTTTTATTTTAGTCTTTTTATTGTTTAGTTGCGAGGCTAAACATTATTATCAAGACACAAAAGATGTGAAAGACGAATGGAAGAATAATCAACCTCAAACCTTTACGTTTGATGTAAAAGATCCTAAACCTTCGGCTGTTAACATTGGATTTGTGTTAAGAAATAATACGTCGTATGAATATAGTAACTTATATTTGTTCACGAAATTCATCGATCCTAAAGGAAATGAAATGATTGATACTTTACAGTATTATATTGCAAATCCCGATGGAAGCTGGATTGGTAAAGGAATGACAACAAAAGAAATGATGTTGGTTTATCGCGAAAATTTACCAATAAAAGACTCTGGTCGCTATCAACTAAAAGTTTGGCAAGGTATGCGAACAAAAAATTTGAAAGGAATCGAAGACATTAGTTTGATTGTTGATAAAGCTGAATAATACAGAATGGAAAACAATAAAAATTCTAAAACAAGCACAACTTCTAAAGCAAAAAAGAAGTTCAATAGCTTTTCATTAGCCAAAAAAATAATCGTTACCATTTGGGTACTGTTTTTTTGTGCCGTATTAGGAATTTTCGGAATCTTTTGGGCTACATCTAACGGATGGTTAGGTGAAATTCCCAATGTACGCGATTTAGAAAATCCTGATATTTATGTTTCATCAGAAATTATTTCTTCTGATGGTGTTTTGTTAGATCGTTTCGAAGCAGAACGCAGAACACCAGTCGATTACAAAGATTTACCTCCACATTTAGTTGACGCATTGTTAGCAAAAGAGGACGTTCGTTTCTTTGATCACTCAGGTGTAGACATAAAAGCAGCAGCTCGTGCAATTACTTCTGGAGGAGAATCTGGAGGTGGTTCTACAATTACACAGCAGTTAGCAAAACAATTGTACACAAAAGATCCTTCTTCTAATAAAGTAAAACGTGTTTTACAGAAATTAAAAGAATGGGTAACTTCTGTTCAGTTAGAAAAATTGTACACAAAAGAAGAAATTATTGCAATGTATTTCAATAAGTTCGACTTTATTTATAATGCAAAAGGAATTGAATCTGCTTCTAAAGTTTATTTCAACAAAACAACGAAAGAATTAAATTTAGATGAAGCTGCAACATTGGTTTCGATGTTTCAAAATCCTGTTGCGTATAATCCTGTAAAATATCCTGAAGTTTCTAAAAAGCAAAGAAATCTTGTCTTAAAGCAAATGATGAAATACAACAAAATTTCTCAAGCTGAAGGAGAAGCCGCGCAAAATGCGCCTTTGGTTACAGATAAACAAGATATTATGAAACATGATGAATCACATTCAGCATATTTCAAATCTGCTTTGAGAAAGGAAATTCAACAATGGATGGTTGATTATGAGAAAGAAACAGGAAAATCTTATAACCTTGAAAAAGATGGTTTAAAAATCTATGTAACGTTAGACTCAAGAATGCAAAATTTAGCTGAAGAAGCGGTTAAAAAACAATTAAAAGTTTTACAAGATCAATTCTTTGGAGAGCAACGTGGACGTAGTTTAGCACCATTTTATAATATTTCTGCTGCAAAAAGAACACAAATCTTTAAGCAAGCAATGGCTCGTACAGATTTATACAAAAAGATGAAAGCCGAAGGAAAATCTGAAGCTGAAATTGAAACTGTTTTCAATACACCTCGCGACTCTGTTCAGTTCTTTACATGGAACGGAATTCAGTACAAAAAAGGGAAAACATTGATGGATTCAATCGAATATCACAAACATATTTTACAAGCTGGTTTGATGTCAATGGATCCAAAAGATGGAACAATCAAAGCTTGGGTTGGAGGAATCGATTGGAATTATTTCAAATTTGACCACGTAAAACAAGCACGTCGTCAAGTAGGTTCTACGTTCAAACCGTTTGTTTATGCAACAGCTATTAACCAATTAGGATTAACACCTTGTCATACCGTTTCTAATGAGAGAATACCAGGAAAATGGTCTCCTCGAAATGCTAACGGTAAATATGGTGGATCTCAAGATTTAAGAACTGCATTAGCTTATTCAACAAATATTGTCGCTGCCCGTTTGATTATGCAAACAGGTGAAGAACCTGTAATTCAAATGGCTCGGGACCTTGGAGTTGAATCTCCTATCGTAAAAGATCCTACAATTGCATTAGGTTCTGCTGACTTATCTTTATATGAAATGGTTGGTGCGATGAGTGCTTTTGCTAATGGTGGTATTTACATTAAACCCCAATTAATCTTAAGAATAGAAGATAAACAAGGAAAAGTTATCAAAGATTATACACCTCAAACACGAGAAGTTGTTAATGAAAACGTAGCGTACACTATGATTGATTTGATGAAAGGTGTTATAGACAGAGGTTCTGGTGCGAGATTAAGAAATCGCTACGGAATGACTGCCGAAATTGCTGGTAAAACAGGTACAACAAACGAAAACTCTGATGGTTGGTTTATGGGATTAACACCAAATTTAGTTACTGGAGTTTGGGTTGGTGCAGAAGACCGATTTGCTCACTTTGCGAGTACAGCCACAGGGCAAGGAGCCAATACAGCTATGCCAATTTGGGCTTATTATATGCAAGGCGTTTACAAAGAAGGAGGTAAATTTGGGGTAACAGTTGGAGATAAATTTGACAAACCTAAAGACATTGAAAAACATTGGGATTGTTCGAATACATACGGATTCCATCAATATGATGAAATGTATGATCCAGGTCCAATTATCGAAGGAAGTGGTAGTGAAAGCGTAGGCGAAAACTATGAAATTCCTGATGAAGAAGGTCAATAATTAAATTGATATAAACAAAATAGCCACTCAAAATTGAGTGGCTATTTTTATTAGTTATAATTCCTCTTTTTCGTCTTCGTTATCAAACTGATTGTTGTACGCTTCACGCTCTTGTGCCAATTTCTTTTCGCGTTGTTTTTTCTTATAGTCTCGAATCGTCATATAGGTTAACAACACAACAAGCGCTGCAACTAAAAAATAATTAACATACGTAAATAAGTTCGTAATTGTATCAGTTACCACCTCATCTGGCGTTACAACAGCGTTTTCTTCCATAGGAAATATTTTTTATTGATAGAATTCTTTCGGATATTCTACCATTCCATTCACATTTTTTAGAGCTTCTTCAATCAACTCAATTGCCATGCAGTTCTCATCTGGAACATCAAAAGGTAACTGAATATCAAAATCAGATGCTTTTCTGTAACCAAATTTAGGATAATAAGTTGGATGACCTAATAAAATAACAGATTCAAAACCTAATTCTTTCGCTTTATTATGAGCAAATGCTATTAAATGACCACCAATTCCATTTCCTTGATAATTAGGTAAAACCGCTACAGGAGCAAGTGCTAAAGAATCGTAAGAAGAATCCGAATGATTAATTTTAATTTTTGTCAATAAAATATAACCAACAATCATCTCATTCATTTCAAATACCAAAGACAATTCAGGTACAAAACCATCAGAATCTCGTAATCGCTCTACTAAAAATTGTTCACGATGATCACTATATTCTTCATTTTCAAATGCCTTTTCAATCAATTTAAAAACTTGTTCATAATCTCTCTTCTCCTCTTTTCTAATATTCATTCCATCATAAATTAATTAACCTTATAAAATTAGAAAAAGGTTTTAACAAAACAAACAACAAATCGTATCTTTGTCGTTTATAGTTTTTAAGCAAATGAGTCAACCAAAAAGATATACAATTACAGCGGCTTTACCTTATGCTAACGGACCATTGCATATTGGTCACATGGCAGGTGTTTACGTTCCTTCTGATATTTATGCACGTTTTTTACGAAGAAAAGGAAAAGATGTAGCATTTATTGGAGGTTCTGATGAACATGGTATTCCAATTACAATTCGTGCCAAAAAAGAAGGCGTTACACCTCAAGACATTGTTGATCGTTACCACGAAAATATCAAAAATACATTGACAAATTTTGGTGTGACATTCGATATTTATTCTCGTACAACATCAGATAAACACAGAGAAGTTGCACAAGATTTCTTCAAAACGTTATATAACAACAACAAGTTTACAGAAGATGTTACGGAACAAATTTATGACGAAGATGCGCACGAATTTTTAGCAGATCGATACATTCGTGGTGAATGTCCGAAATGTGGAAACACAGATGCTTATGGAGATCAATGTGAAAAATGTGGATCAACATTAAGTCCAGAAGAATTGATTAACCCTCGTTCTGCTTTATCTGGAAATACACCAATCAGAAAAGAAACTAAAAACTGGTATTTGCCATTAGATCAGTACCAAGATTTCTTATCAAAATGGATTTTAGAAGGTCACAAAAATGATTGGAAATCGAGTGTTTATGGTCAAGTAAAATCTTGGTTAGACGATGGTTTGAAACCTCGTGCAATGACACGCGATTTGAACTGGGGAATTCCTGTTCCAGTAGAAGGTGCTGAAGGAAAAGTAATGTATGTTTGGTTCGATGCACCGATTGGTTACATTTCTTTCACGCAAGAATGGGCAGAGAAAAACGGTAAAAATTGGAAAGATTATTGGCAAAATGAAGAAACAAAATTGGTTCATTTCATCGGAAAGGACAATATCGTTTTCCACTGTATCATTTTCCCAACTATGATGAAAGCGCATGGCGATTACATTATGCCAGACAATGTTCCTGCAAACGAATTCTTGAATTTAGAAGATGATAAAATATCAACTTCTCGTAATTGGGCAGTTTGGGCACACGAATATTTAGAAGATTTTCCAAATCAACAAGATACATTACGTTATGTGTTAACGGCGAATATGCCTGAAAATAAAGACAATAACTTTACGTGGAAAGATTTCCAAACTAAAAATAATTCTGAATTAGTTGGAATTTTAGGAAACTTTATCAACCGCGTAATGGTTCTTTCTCACAAATATTACGAAGGAATTGTTCCTGCAAAAACAATTGAATTTGAAGAATTAACTGAAATCAAATATTTTGCAAAACGCATTGGTGATCATTTAGAGAAATATGAATTCCGTGCTGCATTGACAGAATATATGAATTTGGCTCGTCTTGGAAATCAATTTTTACAAGCGCAAGAACCTTGGAAAAAAGGTGATGATCCTGAAGCTGTGAAAGGAATTATGTACACTGCAACGCAAATTGCTGCTGCATTAGGACAATTGGGAGAACCATTTATTCCATTCGCTTCTGAGAAAATTTTGGCTATGATGAATGTAGAAAAAATGAGTTGGGACGATTTAGAATCAACTGACGAATTTGTAAAAGCTGGACATCAATTGGGACAGTCTGAATTAATTTTTGCAAAAATTGAGGACGAAGCAATCGAAGCACAAATCAATAAATTAAACGAAAGTAAAGTCAAAAATAATATGACAAATCCAAATGCAGAACCTCAAAAAGAATTGATTTCTTTTGATGATTTCCAAAAAATGGATATCCGTATCGGAACTATTTTAGAAGCGAAAAAAGTTGAAAAAGCAGACAAATTATTCGAACTAAAAGTTGATACAGGAATGGATGTTCGTACAATTGTTTCTGGTATTGCAGAACATTTTACATTAGAAGAAATCATTGGTAAACAAGCAATGGTTTTAGCAAATTTAGCGCCTCGTAAAATTCGTGGAATCGAATCGAACGG
Source organism: Empedobacter sp. UBA5528 (assembly GCF_002426075.1). NCBI lineage: Bacteria > Pseudomonadati > Bacteroidota > Flavobacteriia > Flavobacteriales > Weeksellaceae > Empedobacter > Empedobacter sp. UBA5528. The sequence continues at coordinate 79,521 of NZ_DINY01000033.1, forward strand.
AATGTTATTATTCGCTGATAAAGTAGACGGAAAATTAACATTTGTAAATCCTGAAGAAGAAACGCCAAACGGCGTTCAAGTTGGATAGACTTAGATTTTAGATATAAGTATTGAGATATTAGAAAGCCACTTCATCGAAGTGGCTTTTATTTTTATTTTAGTTTAAATTCAGTTGCAATAACATATTGATGATTTAAATCGTTAATTGCCATTACGATATTTAGTTTTTCTTAATTATTTTATTAGATTGTAAAAAAGACTTTATATCATTTAAAACGTCTTTCGGTCTTTCATCTTTTACTCCATGCCATGTTTTTTCATAAACTTTGTGCGTAATATAAGCTTTATGTTCATTGGTTAGTTTTTCATTTTCAGCTTTAAAATCAAACCAATCTTGATCATTTATCGGATCAAAAATTAACATAGGTTTATCTAAATTTCTGTAAATAATTTTAGGATTTAATTGATGTGTTGAAGCTCCAAAAGCTGTTTTTGAAGTAAAAGGAGTATAAATAATTGAAATGTTTTCTTCAGCAGAATTTTCTCCTGTAAGCTCTTCAGCACCTGGATTTATTTCAAATTTGTTTTGATTATTCTTTTTAATTCTTGCATACAAAATGAAAATTTCTTTTTTAAGTTTTTCATCTTGTTTTCCTCTTACTCCCCAATTATTATAAATGTACCAATAAGCGTCAAATTCTGAATCGAAAATCAATGATTTTTTATTTGCATAATACTGATTTGCCTCTTCAATACTCTTGACAATATTAGCCACTTTTTCATTAAAATCCCAAGCAACTGAGCCACCATCTTCTAAAATCAATGCTTGTACAGATTTTGGATATGCATCATAAAATGCAGAACTTATTGTACCTCCTCTCGACCAACCACCAATAATAGCTTGTTTAATACTCTTTTTATCCATCAAGAATTTTATATCATCAACAACATGATAGATACTTACATCTTTTTTAGGAATCTCAGTAAAACCATGTCCATAATAATCTATTGCAATGACATGCAAATTCATTTTGACAAGATTATCAATAATTTCATAAAGTTCATAACTATTACTATAAGTTCCATGAATCCAAATAAGAGTAGGATTTTTAGGATTTCCCCACTCTAAATAATGCATTTTCACATTATCTGTCTGAATATAATGACCATATTGTTTTTCATATTTATCAAAATCAATTCTAAACTCATCATATAATTTTGATTGATTGATAGAATCCTGATTAATTGTTTTATTAGATTGTCCATATAACGAAAAAGTCATTAAAACGGTTACCAAAAACAAAAAATAACACTTATTTAAGTTTCTTTTTTTAGTGGATTTGACTTTCATATAATATTAAGAAAATACTTGATATAATGATCTTCTAAGGATGTTCTGGAAAAGTAAACGAATCTCCTGTATTTGGTTTATTTTTTCGTTGAGTTGGATTATCTTCTTTTGTTATTTGATGCTCATTCAGTTCATGTGCAGCTGTAAAGGAAGTAACCATTGTATTCAGCATTTCCGAGGCGGCAGTTGGTGAATTTGGTAACAAAACTAATTTGCTTCCAGATTTTTCTCCAATTGCTTGCAAGGTATCATAATGTTGCGTCACCACAATTAACGCAGAAGCTTCTTGCGACGTAATTCCTGCTCCATTCAAAACATCTACAGATTCCAATAAACCTTTTGCAATTTCGCGACGCTGATCTGCAATACCTTGTCCTTGCAAACGTTTTGACTCTGCTTCGGCTCTTGCTTTCTCAACAATCAAAATACGAGCTGCATCACCTTCATATTGTGCAGCTAATTTTTCTCGTTCGGCAGCATTAATACGATTCATCGCATGCTTTACTTGCTCATCTGGATCGATATCGGTTACCAATGTTTTGACAATTTCGTAACCATATGAATTCATTGCTTCTTGCAATTCACTTTTTACAGCAACCGCAATATCATCTTTCTTCTCGAAAACATCATCTAAACGAAGTTTTGGAACTTCAGCTCGAACAACGTCAAAAACGAAAGAAGTTATTTGTGTATAAGGATTATCTAATTTGTAAAATGCATCATAAACTTGAGTTTTGATGACTTGATATTGAACAGAAACTTTCAATCGAACAAATACATCATCTTTTGTTTTAGTTTCGACAACAACGTCTAATTGCTGAATTTTTAATGACATTTTTCCTGCAACTCTATCCACAATCGGAATTTTGAATTGTAATCCTGGATTACGAATGCTATTAAATTTTCCGAAACGCTCGATTACAACCGCCGTTTGTTGTTTTACTGTAAAGACGAATAAAAAAAGGAAAATAATTCCAAGAAAAACGATCACGCCTAAATATCCCATAAGTTTTAGTGTTTTGAATTTGTTGGATTAAGATACAAAAAAAATTAGGAATGTTAAGTTATAACATTCCTAATTCGAATTTTGCTTCTTCGCTCATCATATCTCTATCCCAAGGTGGATCGAACGTAATCTCTACGTAACATTTCGTTACATATTCTATCTCTTCTACGCGTTGTTCTACCTCTAATGGTAAACTTTCTGCAACTGGACAGTTTGGAGATGTAAGAGTCATGGTAACTTTTACTTCACCATCTGCATTTACTTGCGCATCATAAACTAATCCTAACTCGTATATATCTACTGGAATCTCTGGATCAAAAACGGTCTTGAATTTTTCAACCAATTTTTCTCCAATCGAATCTAATTGTTCTTCTGTTAATGCCATTGTTTCAATTCTTAATGGTACAAATGTACAAATACTTTATCTTACGTGGAATTTTTCTAAATAACTATTTTTAATGACTTAAAATAAAATAGTTATAATAGAAGAAAATCGCTTCTTTGGAGAGCCCAAAAAAGCGATTTACAAACACGAAGAACTTTTTTATAAGAAAAGTTTTTTCTTTATATGGATTTAATTATAGACCTACTGTCCATCCTTTTGCCCAAGTTGGTGTGTCTACACCATTTCCAGCTCCAGTATTGTTAGCTTTTGAATAGAATTTGGTTACATCCACAGCAGCACCTGCAGAAGTTTTTCCACTTGATTCTGTATTAACATTAATAAATTGAACATTTTTAACTAATAAATCTTTTGAAGTCCAACCTAAAGTAACATCATGCTCAATATCGATACCTTTTGCCCAGTTTGCTAAAACAAAATTTTCTAATTGTCCTTTTGTTCCTTGACGTAATTTAATCGCTTGATTTTCACCTTCTCCTACATAATCTTTACCTAAACCAATTAAAGTTACATTCTTAATAATTGGATTTGAGAATGGTGTTAAATTATTGTTACTATCATTATTATCAGCCTCTATACCTCTATTTCCTTTGTTACGACCTTCTTTTCCGTACCAATATTCGTTTGTACCAACCCAACCTTCTGTCCAGTCAAATTGATCATCTTCGTTTTCATTTGATACGATATATTTTGTATTAACAGTTCCTCCAAAGAACTCAATTCCGTCATCAGAACCAGCATATAATTGAACATATTCTATTTTAGTTCCGTTACCAACACCAAATAAAGAAAGTCCATTAAATTCTTTTTTGTTATTAAAAATTGCACCTGCATACTCGATACGAGTATATGTGATTGTACCAGAATTATCTGTTGCTACATCACCACCATATGTTAACTCAGAAACTTCTGCTGTTGCTGATTTTGCTTTGTTGATTGGTGCTTTACCACATAAAACAATCCCTCCCCAAGATCCTGGAGTTCCTTTTTCTGATGTAAATACAACAGGTTTAGAGGAAGTTCCGTTAGAGAATATTTGTCCTCCTTGTGCTACAGCTATGTATGATGAAGTACCTCCATTGGCAATAATTTTAGTTCCAGCAGGAATTGTAAGTGTTGCTCCTTCATTTACTTGTAAAGCTCCTGTTAGATAATATGTTTTAGATGCATCTAATGTAATTTTATCTCCACTTTTCAACTGACCTTTAAAATCAGCAGGATTCGCAACAAAGCCAGAAGGATTTGTTTCTTCTACTCCATTATCGTCGTTATTACTACAGCTTGTTAATGCTAATGTAGAAAATGCACCTACTAAAAATAGTTTTAAAATTGATTTTTTCATAATTAAATGTTTTATTTTGTTTGTTTTATTTTGTTTTTAAAATTGATAGTTAACAGATAAACCGAAGTTCATTCCTTTTTTATAACTTAATGTTTTTACATCTCCATTCAAATTCTCTTGTACACGGTCTATTGTAGGGTTTAATAAGTTTTTAGCAGAGAAATTGATTCCAATATTTTTATTCAATTTTGAACGTAAAATGAAATCTAATGTGCCAAATCCTTTATCTACTTGATTTCCTCTTGTTTCAGTTCCAAGCGCATAAATACGATCAGAGAAATAGTTGTAAGCCACAGTTGCCATTACACTTCCTCCACTTGTCCATTTCTTAGAATAAGATAAATCTGCATTCGTAATAAATTTAGAAGCTCCTGTAAATGCATCTTCTTTATTCGTAAAGTTGGTATTGATTCGTTGTCCATTGAACAAAGTTTCGTTATACACTTTCTCATTATCTAACTCTTGATTAGAATACATGTAAGCTCCGTTAAAACCAATTGTTAACTGCTCTGGATTCGATGTTTTGTTATCCAAGATTGCTTTTCTAACCTCTAGTTCTGCACCAATTGCATATCCCCAATCACCTGTATTTGCATAAGAAATATCATTAGATGATGAAGCAATTGTTGTTGTATTGATTGGATCTTGAATATATTTTCCGAAACCACCAAAAGAGATTACTTCTCCACTTTTCGGGAACCATTCCCATTTAATGTCTGCATTATAATTTGTCGAAGGGTACAACATTGGATTTCCACGGAAAGTTTCTGTTACATCTTCATAAACAAACATAGCAGTTTCTTTGAATTGAGGAAGTGTATATGTTTTAGATGTAGCGAAGCGTAAGTTTTGATTATCTGTTAATTTATAACGTAACATCAAACTTGGTAATAATTCGAATTGATCAAATGAGCGTTCTCCTTTAGATAAAGCTGTGTACCAATCAATACTTTGTTTAAGATATTCTGCACGAACCCCTAAAACAGCTGTTAATCGATCTGTAAAATTGTATTCTACTTCAACAAAACCAACTTGAATATCTTTTTGTCCATTATAAGTTTGAGCACGATAGTTTCCATTTCCATCCATATCAAATGTAGTAATGGTAAACAATTTATCTTCTCCAAAATTTGATTGATTAAATACTGCGTCTAAATTATTTGGATCAGCTTGAATACCACTTCTTGTAAACTTCATATTAAATTGATTTGCTTCAAAATCTCTTTCTTTATGTCTACCTTGGTAACCAACAGAGACTTTAGCTTTATAATCTTTCAAATCTCCTCCAAAAACACGGTTATATTCTAAATTTGCCGAAATTTCGTTCTCATTAAGATTTTGGTAATAACGGTTACTTAACGAAGCATCTTGAGTTGCTAAAAAATATTGACCTGTTTGTTTATCCAAACGCATCGTATTTTGCAAACGATCTGGCATATCTTGTTTCACAGTATTGTAAGAAATCCCCCAATGAAACTCAGATTTATCATCCAATCTATGATCTCCTAATAATTGATTCACAAAAACTTGATTTTTTTCGTAAGTTCCTCTACGTATAAATCCTTCATGATTATCATCATTTACTAAATCAATAACAAAACCTCTATACTCTTGTAAACTTTGAGAAGTATTGTTAATAAAAATACTATTTGCTCTTAATCGATTATTTGGATTAAAATCATAATACAAATTCACCATTCCTGTAGTATTCGTATTATAGCTATCTTTAGTATAGTTTTTAAAGTTATTAAAATATGCTCCTTCTGCATTTACAGAGGCCGCTAAACCTTTCTCGATACTTTGAGCTGAGTTATCAAAAGCAGCTGTTGCAAAGAATCCGAATTTTGCTCCGTTTTCAAACTTGTAACTTTTTCCTCCTTTTATATTGAAACCTCCCGCTACAGCAGATTTAGATTGCGGATTGAAACTATTTGTAAAATGATATCCTGTTGTTGCATTTGCTGGAATTTTCGTTTTTTGAAAACCAAACCAATTTGGTCCATCTTGCAAATTGAAGTTTTTATTGGTAATCGCGTTAGAATTCAAATTTAATCCTGTTCCGATTTCTAATAAACCATTTCCTTCATATAATTTTGATGAAATATCAATATTTGCTCCACCAAAATCAGCCATCATTCTTACATTGAATGTTTTGCTCAACGAAATATAATCAATAACGTCTGTTGGAAATAAATCCAATTTAATATTCTTGTTACTAGGATTTTCTGACGGAACTGGTAAACCATTCAATGAAGTATAATTATAACGGTCTCCTAATCCACGTACAAAAACATCTCCTGTACCTTCTTGTTTTGTAACACCAGCCATTTTCGCAACTGCCGAAGCCGCATCACTTACACCTTTACGATCCAATTCTGCTGCACCAATATTCTCTACCATTTTTACAGATTTTTTCTGAATATTAAGTAAAGAAGCTTCTCCAGATTTATCTTTTCTACCTGTTACAACAGCTGTAGATAAATCAATCTTTGTATCTTTTAAATCTTCTGGTTTCAAATACATATTTAATGTATTCGAATCTGATAAATTTTGAGAAACAGATTGATAACCGTCTACTTTAATATCCAGTTGATACGTATCATCTGGAACAGAAATTTCGTAGTGACCTTTATCGTCTGTTTTTGCTTGAATATTTAATCCTTCAACCACAAAAGTTTTTTCAGAAAGTGGTTGGTTTGTTTTTTGATCAAATAAAGTTCCTTCTAATTTAATATTAGTCTGTGCAAAAAGTGCTGCCGAACCTAATAATAAAAGTAAAGTTAAATTGCGTTTCATTGCGATTGTATAATTCGTGTTTGTTTGATGGCAAAGTTGCTGCAATCCAATGAAAAACATTTTTAGAAATTGTAAAGGTTTTGTTAGGTAATTGTTATGAAATTATCGTAACTTTAAATGAATGTTAAGAAATGTTTTTACCTAATTTCTCCTAAAATTTAAGCTTAATTTTACATCGACTAATTTTATTTAGTTATTACAAACAATTATGAAGAACATTAAAATTTTATTAGTTGACGACGAACCAGATATCTTAGAATTCATTGGTTACAACTTAAAAAAAGAAGGTTTTGAAGTAGAAACAGCTCAAAACGGATTAGAAGGTTTGAAACACGCCAAAATTTTTCGCCCAGATTTGATTCTATTAGATGTAATGATGCCACAAATGGACGGAATGGAAATGTGTGCAGAGTTGAGAAAATTAGATTCTTTTCAAGATACTTTGGTCGTTTTTCTTTCTGCTCGTGCCGAAGATTTTTCTCAATTAGCTGGCTATGATGCTGGTGCAAATGATTATATTTTAAAGCCTATCAAACCAAAAGTTTTAATTAGTAAACTAAATGCTTTATTGAAATTAAAACAACCTAACGAAGCGGCAAAAGACGAATTCATCAAATTGAATAATTTCGAGATTAACCGCGAAACCTATAAAGTAAATTACCAAGGACAAGACTTTTTGTTACCTCGAAAAGAATTTGAATTGATTGCTTTATTAGCTTCAAATCCAGAACGTGTTTTCAAACGTGAAGAAATTTTGGAGAAAGTTTGGGGAAATGAAGTTGTAGTTGGCGGACGTACAATTGACGTACATATGCGCAAATTACGCGAAAAATTTGGGAACGATCGTTTCTCTACAATCAAAGGAATTGGATACAAAATAAATGACTAAAAGCTCGTAATGGCTTCAACTTTCAAAGTTCAAAACATCTTTCTATTTGCCTTTCTCAGTACATTATTCTTGGCTTTAGGATTTGTTTTGTTCTCTTTTTTATGGTTTGGAAATATTGATTTTATTCTCCAAGAAAAACTATTTTTCATTAGTTTAATGCTTCTTTTATTGATTGGATTATCAATATTTTATTGGTTTTCTTTAAAAAATCAACGAAGAAAAGATTTTACTGAAATCTCGAAAAATATTCCACAATTTCAATCCAGCACAATGGATTTTGAAGAACTTTCTCAAAAAATTTCTACAATTACAGAAGATCAATCCAAAGAAATTGATGTTTTGAATGAGAGAGAAAATTACAGAAGAGATTTTCTTGGAAATATTTCACATGAATTAAAAACGCCTCTTTTTTCGGTTCAAGGTTATTTGTTAACGCTCATAGAAGGCGGAGTTGAAGATGAATCTATTCGCGATAAATACTTAAACCGAATCAATAAATCGGTTGATCGATTGATTTATTTGGTCAAAGATTTGGACATGATTGCAGAGCTTGAACGTGGACGAATCAATATCGAATTTTCAGTTTTCAACTTGACGGCGCTTGTACAAGACGTTATTGATTTATTAGAAATTAAAGCTGAAAAAAATAACATCAAAATTTCTCTAAATTATCCTATTCATCAACCAATAAAAGTTGTAGGTGATATTCAGAAAATTCAACAGGTTTTAATCAATTTGATCGTAAACGCCATCAATTATTCTAATCCAAATACAGAAATTGACATCGATTTTGAAGAATATGATGATAAAATTCAAATCTCAATAAAAGATCAAGGCGTTGGGATAAAACAAGAAGACATTGACCGAATTTTCGAACGTTTTTATCGAATTGATAAATCTCGAAATCGTAACAATGGTGGATCTGGATTAGGTTTGGCAATTGTAAAACATATTTTAGAAGCTCATAAACAGAAAATTTATGTGACAAGTAAAATAGGAAAAGGCTCTACTTTTTCGTTCTATTTACAGAAAGCTTAATACTATTCTCGCTTCGTAAACTTCAAGGTAATGTTGTGTTTAAAAACTTTCAACGTGTCGTTTTTTGCCTCTTTCCACAAAAAATAAGGAGGTTTCAAATTCAATACATTTCCTTTTACAGCCAATGAATCCTCAAAAAGTTCAGCATAAAGAACTGTATCTTTTTTTAAGAATGCTTTGTCTTTATAATCAATCAAATAATAATCACTTCTGACATAAATAGGATCTTTGACACGAAGTGTTGAATCCTTTTTATCAAAATTCCATTTGATATTAATAGGATTAAAACCATCTTCGTACCCCACAAAAATACGTGTCGTATTTACAATATGACGAACAGAAAAAATAAGGACAGTAAAAAAAAATAAGGATACCAATATAATATCAATTCTTTTTTCATGGATTAGGTTTAGTTGTTGATTGTTAATGTACAAATATCGCCATTCTATTCTAAAAGATACATAAAAAATGTAAATTTGCATAAATTTAATTTTAATATAACTTCCAATAATGCAATATAATCCGAATGAAATCGAACCAAAATGGCAAAAATTTTGGATTGAAGACAAGACGTTCAAAGCTGAAAATCAATCAGAAAAACCTAAATTTTACGTATTAGACATGTTTCCTTACCCTTCTGGAGCAGGATTACACGTAGGTCATCCACTTGGATACATTGCGTCTGATATTTATTCTCGATACAAAAAATTAAAGGGTTTCAACGTTTTACACCCAATGGGTTACGATTCTTTTGGTTTGCCTGCGGAACAATATGCGATTCAAACTGGTCAACATCCTGCGATTACAACAACAACGAATATCGAAGGTGGTGTTGATAAACAAGGAAATGTGATTGCTGGTTACGAGAACCAAATGAAAAAAATTGGTTTGGGATACGATTGGGATCGTGAAATCAGAACTTCAGAACCTGAATATTATAAATGGACACAATGGATTTTCAATCAATTATTTGATTCATATTATGATAATTCAACCGATAAAGCTGAATCCATTTCAAAATTAGTTGAAACATTCAAAACTGAGGGTAATGCAAGTGTAAATGCTGTGGCAGATGATGATATCGAAATCTTTACCGCAGATCAATGGAATGCCTATTCTGAAAAAGAACAACAAACAATTTTATTAAAATATCGTTTAACTTTCTTAGCAGAAGCAGAAGTAAACTGGTGTCCAGATTTAGGAACTGTTTTAGCGAATGACGAAGTAATTAACGGATTATCTGAACGTGGAGGATTCCCTGTTGTGCGCAAAAAAATGACACAATGGATGATGCGTATCACGGCTTACGCTGATCGTTTGTTAACTGGTTTAGATAAATTAGATTGGCCAGATCCGATCAAAGAATCTCAAAAAAATTGGATTGGTAAATCTCAAGGTGCATCAATCTTTTTTGATGTTGTAGGAAACGATGAAAAAATTGAAGTTTTCACTACTCGTCCTGATACTGTTTTTGGTGTTTCTTATGTAACATTAGCGCCAGAGCATCCTTTAGTTTCTCAAATTACAACAGCAGAAAACAAAGCAAAAGTTGATGCTTATGTCGATTATACTTCAAAACGTTCTGAACGTGATCGTTTAGCGGATGCTAAAAATATTACAGGAGAATTTACCGGGGCTTACGCCATTCATCCATTTACAGGAAAACAAATTCCGATTTGGATTGGTGATTACGTATTGGCTTCTTATGGAACTGGAGCTGTAATGGCTGTTCCTGCTGGTGATGAACGTGATTTTGCTTTTGCAAATCATTTCAATTTACCAATTATTAATATTTTCAAAAATCAAGATATTTCTGAAGCTGCTTTTACAGAAAAAGGTGGATTCGAATTACAAGATTCTGATTTCTTAAACGGATTAGATTATAAACAAGCGGTTGCAAAAGCGATTGAAGCTTTAGAAGAAAAAAGTTTTGGACAAGGAAAAACAAACTTCCGTTTACGCGAAGCTGTTTTCTCTCGTCAAAGATATTGGGGAGAACCGGTTCCTGTTTACTTCAAGGACGGGATGCCTTACACAATTCCTACAGAAGCTTTACCAATTATTTTACCTGAAGTGGACGAATATTTACCAACATCTGAAGGTGAGCCACCATTAGGGCGTGCAACAAAATGGGCTTTTGATACAACAACTAATCAAGTTGTAGATAATACTTTAATCAATAACGAAACTATTTTCCCAATAGAACTAAATACAATGCCAGGTTGGGCAGGTTCTTCTTGGTATTGGTTACGTTATATGGATGCAAAAAACGACAACGATTTTGTATCTAAAGAGGCTGTTGATTATTGGCAAAATGTAGATTTATACATGGGTGGATCTGAGCATGCTACTGGTCACTTATTATATTCTCGTTTTTGGCAAAAATTCTTATTCGATAAAGGTTTAGTTCCAACGGATGAGTATGCAAAAAAACTTATCAACCAAGGAATGATTTTGGGAATGACCGCTTATGCATATAGAATTAATGGAACAAATACTTTTGTTTCTAAATCTTTGAAAGATCAACATGAAACAACACCAATCCGTATTGATGTTAAGTTGTTAAAAGATGGAGGCGACGAATTAGATACAGAAAAATTCAAAACTTGGAGAGAAGATTTTGCTAATGCAGAATTTATCTTAGAAGATGGGAAATACATCACAGGACGTGAGGTTGAAAAGATGTCAAAATCTTACTACAATGTCTTAAATCCTGATGATATTTGTAATCAATATGGAGCAGATTCTTTACGTTTATACGAAATGTTTTTAGGTCCTGTTGAACAGTCTAAACCATGGAATACACAAGGTTTATCTGGAGTTTATTCATTCTTGAAAAAATTCTGGAGATTATATCATTCAGGAACAGAAGAAACATTTTTTGTTTCGGAAGATGAACCAACAAAAGAAGAAATGAAAGTGTTGCATCAAACCATCAAAAAAGTGGACGAAGATGTAAACAATTTCTCTTTTAATACATCGGTTTCTACTTTTATGATTGCTGCAAACGAATTAGGAAAATTAAAAACAACTAAACGTGCAATTTTAGAGCCTTTGGCTATTATTATTTCTCCTTATGCACCGCATATTGCAGAAGAATTGTGGTCAAAATTAGGACATGAAACGTCAATTGCACATGCAGATTTCCCTGTTTTCGAAGAAAAATGGTTGATTGCAGATGCTAAAGAATATCCAGTTTCATTCAATGGTAAAATGAAATTTTTGTTAGAATTACCTTTGTCGTTATCGAAAGAAGAAATTCAAGAAATTGTAATGAACGACGAACGTACAATCAAACAATTGGGTGATCGTACTCCGAAAAACATTATTATTGTTCCTGGAAAAATCATTAATATCGTTGGATAAAAAAAGATTTTAGATACTAGATTTTAGTATTGAGAATATAGATAAAATCCTCGCAATTGCGAGGATTTTATATTTTATACTATCTTTAATCAAAACTATAACTCAATGAAATATTTACCAAACTCGAAACAGAACGGTTAATCATCAGACCTATTACGATTGATGATTTACAAGATTTTTTTGAAATGGATTCACAACCAGAAGTTCATGAATTTCTAAAAGCAGAACCTATTCAAACCATTGAAGAAACAAAAGAAATTATTGAAGATATCCAAAAACAATATGAAGAACTTGGACATGGTCGTCTTGCTGTTGTTGAAAAAGAAACAGGTAAAATGATTGGTTGGACTGGTTTTAAATATATTATAGAAAGCGAATCGATGAATAATAAATTCGATTTTATTGATATCGGATATCGTTACAGAAAAGAAACTTGGGGAAAAGGTTATGCAACTGAAGCTGCCGAAGCTTGCATGGACTTTTACAGAAAAAATATGTCACATATTAAACTAAACGCAATAACGCATGTTGATAATAAAGCTTCTCGAAATGTGTTAGAAAAAATGGGATTTGAAGTCACTGAAACTTTTCATCTTGACATGTGGGATTTGGATTGCTTTTGGTATGAATTGAAGAAATAATTAACTTCAAAATAATCTTGGTTCACGCAACCTTTTAAGCAATTGATTCTCTTTCTTTTAAATACTATTTATATGAAAAAGAATTTTTTACTTTTTTTGTTCGTTATTGGTTTTGGACAATTCATTTCAGCACAAGAAAAATCAAGCGATGAGCGCAAAAATGTCATCACTTTTAGCGTTCTTTCAGCAGCATTATCACCTCCAAGATGGACGTTTGGATACATTTATAAACTCAACGAACGTTATTGGATTGGCTCTGAAATCGGCTACGGAAGTTATCATAGCATTCCTCTTAGTCACAAACCAAAATATAAAATCAACGAAGATTATCAACTTTTTGAGATTCGACCAGAATTTTTTATCAATCTAAGCGAAAACAAACGAGTAAAACATCTTATTTCTTCTGAATTTTTCTATATTCATCACACTGATCATCTTGAAAATGGAGAATTTTATCGAAAAGATGATCAAAATTTTTCTTATTTATATTCTTATGATACTGCCGATTACAAGCGAGAAAAATATGGAATAAATCTTAATTATAATGTTTTTATACAGTTGCACAAAGGTCTTATACTAATGCCAAAAGTTGGTTTAGGTGTAAAAAATAGAAATGTAAAATATTCGAATATTACAAATTTAGAAAGTGTTGATACTCGAATTTTTGATTATTTTATGAGCGGTTTAGAAAATCATTATAAAAAAGAAGGTTCTTCTACAGATTTCAATTTAAATCTTAACTTTAAAATCGGTTATCAATTTTAAACAAAACATGAAAAAAATAATTTTAACGACAATTTGTTTGGCTGTCTCACAAGTTAATTTTGCACAAAAAATTTCAACGAATGATTATGAAGTTAAAACAACTTTAGCTGACTTTAATCTAAAAGGAAAGGTTGAAAAAGTGACTTCAAACGCAACAAATGCAAAAGGAAACACCACAACTTTACCTTTTTTAGAAAATGAATTTTACAATCAAATTTCGTTAGAATTTAATTCAAAAGGTTTGTTAACAAAACGAACAAATTATTTGGATTATCAAGGAAAATTAGCTGTTTATAACTATGTTAATTACGACTACAATAACTCAAATTTAATTGATAAACAAACGAATACAGTTATTAACAATGGTGAAGATCCAAAACGAGTTGCTTCGGACAAAAACTTCGTTTATGACAATAAAAATCAGTTGATAAACTTGACAGAAAAAATCGAAGGGAAATCGTCAAAATCTAATTATGAAACGATTTTTAATTATTCGAATAAATTAAATAAAATCACGACAAAAGTGGAAGGTTCTACAATTAGTGAAAATAATTTGACGTATAACAAAAATGGTTTATTGGTTTTGGATGAAATGACTTCTTTTGATGGAAAAAAAGGACGAAAATCGTATTATATTTATGATAAAGAAACGCCTATTTTTCAGGAAGAAATTGCTGGAAATTCGAGCAAAATAATGTTTTTTGAGAATGGAAATATTTCTAAATTACAATCATTTGATGCCAATAAAACGTTAGCCTATCAAGCTGATTTCGATTCGAAAAATGAAATTGTCAACTTTAAAAAACAATCCTTCCGAAATGGACAAATAGTTTTAACTTCTTATCAAGTTTCGTATGAATATGATTCGAAAAATAATTGGATAAAAGCTTCTATTTCAACTAATGGAGAATTGAAATATGTTGTAAAACGAACGATAAATTATTATTAAAACACAAAAGGTTGAGCGTTACTCAACCTTTCTTCACAAATAAATAACAGTACACTACTTAAGTCATAAAAGTAGGATGTTAAGCTTAAATCGCTTTTGGCGTATATATTTTTCTTAATTCTTTTGTCGCCGCAACCATTTCAATCAAAGCTTTTTCGGTTTCTTCCCAATGACGCGTTTTTAGTCCACAATCAGGATTCACCCATAATTGATCTGCCGAAATAACTTTTGTCGCTTTCTCTATCAAATCAACCATTTCCTCTTTCGACGGAACGCGAGGCGAGTGAATATCATAAACTCCAGGGCCGATATCATTTGGATAATTAAAATCTGAAAAAGCATTTAATAATTCCATTTGGCTACGTGAACATTCAATTGTAATAACATCCGCATCTAAATCAGCAATATTTTGAATAATATCATTGAATTCTGAATAACACATATGCGTATGAATTTGAGTAGAATCATCAACATTACTTGAAGCTAATTTGAACGAATCAACCGCCCATTTCAAATAATTTTGCCATTCATCTTTTCTCAATGGTAAACCTTCTCGAATTGCAGGTTCATCAATCTGAATAATTTTAATTCCAGCTTTTTCTAAATCCGAAACTTCATCGCGAATCGCCAATGCAATTTGTTTACACGTCGTAGATCTTGGTTGATCATCGCGAACAAAAGACCATTGCAAAATCGTAACCGGTCCTGTCAACATTCCTTTTACTTTTTGTTCTGTGATAGATTGTGCATATTTCGACCAATAAACCGTCATTGGAACAGGGCGATAAACATCACCAAAAATAATCGGCGGTTTTACACAACGCGTTCCATAACTCTGAACCCAACCATTTTTAGAGAAAACAAATCCGGCTAATTTTTCACCAAAATATTCCACCATATCGTTTCGCTCATATTCACCATGTACCAAAACATCAATGCCAATTTCTTCTTGCCATTCTATTGTACGCTTGGTTTCTTGTTTCAATAAAGTATCATATTCTTCGGCAGATAATTCCCCTTTTTTATACTTCGCACGCCAACTTCTCACCTCTTGTGTTTGTGGAAAAGATCCGATTGTTGTCGTTGGGAAAGGCGGAAGATTCAATACATTTTGTTGCACAATTTTTCGTTGTCCAAAACTATTTGTACGATTATAATCTTCATCTTTTATTGCATTTACTCGTTCTTTAACTTGAGTTTGATGAATTAATTGAGAATTTTTTCTATTATTAATAGAGAATTGATTCGCTTCATATTGTTGAATCAATTTTTCGTCATTCGGGTTTGAAAAATAATTTTTTAAGAAAGCAACTTCTTCTAATTTTTGCTTCGCAAATGCAAACCAATCTTTGATTGTTGTCGGAAGATTTTTTTCGTTTGTTTCTAAATCTAAATCACAAGGCGAATGTAATAATGAACAAGATGTTGAAATAATAACACGTTTTTCTCCAATTTTGTTCACAACTTTTTCTATGGTTGAAAGCGATTTTTGAAAATCATTTTTCCAAATATTTCGACCATCAACTAAACCTAAAGAAAGTTTTAATTGAGAAGGAATTAGATTCAATATTTCATCGATTTGATTTTCGTCACGAACCAAATCAAGATGCAAAATATCAATTGGTAAATTGATTGCTAAAGCTGTATTATCTTTCAATCCATCAAAATAAGTTGCGACCTGAATTGTAAGTTGAGGAAATTCTTTTCTTATTTTTTTGTAAACTTCTTGATAAGCTGTTTTCGATTTTTCGTCTAAATCTAAAGCTAAAAAAGGTTCGTCGAACTGAATTGTATTTGCTCCATGATTGATTAAATCATGAATAATTTCAAAGTAAACTGGCAATAAATTCTGAATTAAATCAATTCGATCAAATCCCTCTTCTTTTTCTTTTCCTAATAATAAATACGTAATCGGTCCAATTAAAACAGTTTTTGGATTAAAACCTTCTTTTTTTGCAGCGATAAATTCGTTTACAATTGAGTTTGAGAAATATTTAAATTCTTGATTTTTTACAAATTCCGGAACGATATAATGATAGTTGGTATCAAACCATTTTGTCATTTCCATCGCTGTAATATCTAAATTATCTTTTTGATAACCTCTTGCCATCGCAAAATACAAGTCTAATTCTGTGTTCTTTTTATTTAACGCAACCGTATTGAAACGCGCTGGAATTGCACCAACTGATAACGTAGAATCTAAAACTTGATCATAAAAAGAAAAGTCATTACACGGAATTAAATCAATTCCGGCAGCTTGTTGCAATGCCCAATTTTGTTTGGTAATTGTACGGCTTGTTTGCAATAAAGCTTGTAGTTCAATTTTACCTGCCCAATAGTTTTCGCAGGCTTTTTTTAGTTCACGGTTAGCGCCAATTCTTGGATAACCTAAAATTTGTGTTTGCATTTTGATTGTTTTTTAATGTTCAAAAACACAAACGCGAGTTGATAAATAGTAAACCTATTGTGACAGACTGACTTCAAATCGCGAAAGTATCATCTTTTGTTTCTATTGGTAATCTGACTTGTAATTTGCATTACTTACAGTTGCGCGACAGCTCGTGATTCTCACACGATTCCCCAATAATTTGTTGTTTATTTCTTTACAAATGTAACAAGACAAAATAAACGATTGTAAAACTTGAAAAAATAAGATTATACAACTTATTATTAATATTTTTACAAAACAAAACACTTAAACAACGATAAAATATCGTGTTGAAAAGAATATTATTTGGATGGAAACATTAGATCAAACCGATTTAGAATTATTAAGAATTCTACAAAAAGATTCGAAATTGACAGTAAAAGCAATTGCTGCTTTAGTTAATTTATCTCCTTCACCCGTTTTTGAACGTATAAAAAGGTTGGAACAACAAGGTTATATCAAAAATTATAGAGCGGTTTTGGATGCAGAAAAGCTGAACAAAGGCTTTATGGTTTTTTGCAGCATTAAGCTAAAACAACATGATCGCACGATTGGGAATAAACTTGTGGAAGATATTTTGTTGATTGATGAAGTGGTGGAATGTTATAATATTTCGGGCGAATATGATTTTATCTTAAAAGTACAAGTTTTGGATATGAAGCAATATCAAGATTTTGTTTTCAATAAATTGGGCGCTTTAGAAAGCATCGGGAGTACGCACAGCTCTTTTGTGATGGCTGAAATAAAAAATACGTACGGAATCAATATTTAAAAAAAAAAACAAAAGGTTGAGCAATGCTCAACCTTTTTTCCACAAATAAATAACACACTACTTTTTGATTACCTTGAAAGTAGAATTGTTAACTTTTATGATGTAAACACCTTTTGGTAAAGAGGAAACATCTAATTGATTTTTCCCTTTTTGAAGTGTTTTCTCTGTCATTTTAGTTCCTGTAATAGCGAAAATTTCGGCTTTTGAAGCTTCATTTGTTTCAATAAACAATACATTATTAACAGGATTTGGATAAACATTTACAACAGATTTAGCTAAATCATTTGTACCTAAAACGGCTGATGAAATTGTGATGTTTTGTGAAACAACTTTTCCATTCGAATTGAAAGAAAGTTTAATTTTAGCTGTTCCATTTTTTAGTGGATTAATCACTAATTCTTCCTTATCATTAATCGAAATTTCAGCTACATCATCATTTTCAATGATTTCTAAATCTTTTACAATCGCTGCTGATAAATTATCAACATCCGAAACTTTATCTTTCAAATCAATTGTTGTTGCTGTGTTAATTTGATAAGTTGTCTCTAAATCATTGATAATTGGTGCCGCATTATCTGGAAAAACAGGCATTGAAGGAAACCAATAATACTCACTTAATTTCACCGACTCTTTAAGAGTTCCATTATCAAAAAATCTATGCACAAAATTAATTTGAGAATTAGTTCCCCAACCTGAACCAATAGTAGTTAATACTAGTTCGTTTGTCAACGGATCAATTCTTAAACCTGCTCCATAATATGTTTCCTTTGGTGTTGTATCTTGACCAGGAATCTATATAAAACTTTCTTCAAATTTATTATTTGTTACATCGTATTTCACAACATTGATTCCTGATAAAAAATAAATAGTATTATCTTGTGTTGAAGAACAAAAAGTACCAGCATTCCAAGCAAAAGGAGCTGGAACTGTTTTCGTAGGAATAGCAATTTCTGAAGTTTCTAAAGTAGTAGGATTTATTTTGACTAATTTTTTAGATAAAGCCCCCCACACATTTCCATCTTTAGATTGAACTACAGAAATAAAACTTCCAGCAATCGTTTGTTTTATTTGATGTGTTTTTGGGTCGATAACTAAAATTCCTCCAGTACTTGAAACAGCAAAAACAAATTTAGATGTACGAATCATATTTCCTACTTGACCAACTTTAGAAGTTCCATCGATTATCGAACCAAGTTTCATATTTTCGATATCAAACAAATAAAGTCCACTTGAAGTTCCTACATATCCTGTTTTAGCATCAACCCCTACAAAACTTCTTCCATCACCACCAATTGTTTCGAAGCTGGCTTTTTTCTGTAATGTATTCGAGTCAGCTACAACTAAACGATTTTCTTGTTTCGAAACAATGAAAAAATTATCACCGTATATCGTTCCATATTGAGAAGTTACACCTAATTTTTCTCCAGGATTAACTGTTTTATAAACATTATAATCAACCGAATCATTTGCATTGATAAAATTAATTGCCCCATTTGCTTTACCAAACCAGTCTTCATTCACAATAAAAACGCCGTTTGTATATTCTTTTGTTTGTGCAAAACTTGTTTGAATTGCAGCTATTGTAAAAATCGAAAGTAAAAATTTCTTCATGTATTGTTTTTTTAGAAATCCGAAACCATCATCCAAAAATGACAGCCTCGGATAAAAATATTTAGAATGTTAGATTATTGTATTTTTTCTACTTTTAATTTATCCATTGTAAAGTATAATGCTGTGTTTGCTCCCCAATTTCCTACATCTGTAGTTTCTAAAAAGAACATTAAATATTTAACTTCTCCTAAAGCAGAAAGATCCACATCTTGCCAATTTGTTGAAATATTATTTATTCCATTTCTAAAATCAACAAAATAATGAGTTACAGGTTTTTCTGTAGTCAATTGTTTATTTGCTGAAACACCATAAATATGAATCGCGAAATAATCTCCTTTTACAAACTTTCTTGCATATGCATCACCATTCAAAATCCCATAATATGGCCACGGACTAATAGCTAACTTTACATTTTTTGCTTTGTATTTATTAGCTGTATCAGTAATTTCTACTACACTCGAAAATCTGTCAATCTTAACTTCTTCTCCATATTTCAAAACTTTCTCAGATGGTTTGTGATCAGCGAAAGAGACTAAAAATGGTGTTCCTTGTCCATCTGCACCACCTTTTGCCATTGTACCCCATTGATTATCTAACCAACCGCCTTCTTTATCTATTTGATCAGAATTGTCATTACTATTAGAAACCGTGAATCCCATCCATGTTAAATACTCTGGCCAAGCTGTATGTTTAAACTTGAAAATACCTGAAGTTAATTCAGCGTCTTCTGTATAAGTACCTTCCCAAATTTTTCCTCCGGCTGTAGCAGTTCCTTTTGTTAAATCAAACTTTGATAAATCTAAAGTTTCATATTTTTGTTGATCTACTAATTCAGTATTGTCGTCATCATTATTACAAGAAGTCAATAAAAAGATTGATGATGTAGCAAATAAGAAATTAAAGAATAATTTCTTTGTAAAATTAAAATTCATTTTATTTAGTTTTGTTATATTATAAATGCAAATCGTAAGCTCCTGCAACTTCTGTTGAGATTTCACCTAACCAACCTGCTTCTTGATTTGTTGCTGTGTAAACTTTGATAAAATCGATTCCTAATAATTTAACAGGTGTCGTCATCATTATTACAAGANNTGTTATATTATAAATGCAAATCATAAGCACCTGCAACTTCTGTTGAGATTTCGCCTAACCAACCCGCTTCTTGATTTGTTGCTGTGTAAACTTTGATAAAATCGATTCCTAATAATTTAACAGGATTTCCATTTTTATCAACAGCCCAATCAATATCAATATTTGAATCTTCGCTGTTATTTGGTGCATTGTCTACATAACCATAAGCCAATTGTTTACCAGTCCAAATACCATTTTTCTCTGTATAATTGCTTGCCAAAAGTGTACCTGAGAATTTTAACTGATCCGAACCAAACCACAATGGATAATATGATTGTTTATGATAAGAATTTTTAGTTTTATAACCTGAATTTCCTTGATTATCTGTCCATTTTACATATTCAGGATTAGGTATTTTATCTTCTTCGGTTGGTTTTTGATAAGAAATACTATAATTTTTTATTGTATTTGGATTCGTGTACTCACTTCCTGCAATTTCGTACCATTCGTCGTCATCTGGTTTTCCGTTTTTATTTTTATCATATGCAACCATCACAATTCCAGGTTCAGAAGATCCAGCAAAACCATTTCCTAAAACTTTAAAATCGCGTTTGTTTGGTTGGTTCATAATCGTATGGTCAAAACCAAATACCACATATCCTCCGTAACCTCCAAGTGTAATCATTGTAGATTTTTCTCCTACTAAAGCCTTAGCAGCTTTGGCTGTCATATCAGCTTGAGTTTCTCCTGTTACATAAGATGGTAAAGCATTTGTGAATTGTCCAACTGCTGGCAAATAATCAAAGACTTGAGAAATATATTTACTGTAAGTAGATAATTCTTGTGTAACATTAACCTTTGTTTTTATCGTTTTAGAAGTTACTCCTGAAGTAATTTCTAATGTTAAATCGTAAGCACCAACTTTATCAGAAACAAAACCTAAGGTTTTCTCATTACCAATAATTTCATTGCCAAGTTTCCATGTATATGTTGCATTTTCGAAACCAGAAACAGTTGGTTCAATTGAAACAATTTTTAAACGTGCTGCATCATAAGATACTTGTAAAGTAGCATTATCAGGATTAGTTTCGATAATGTTTTCATCATCACTACAGCTTTGTATTAAAGCAAAACTTAGTGCGGTTAGTAAGATTTTAGAATATTTCATATGTAAATTTTATTTATAGACAAAAGCAAAGTGAGCAGGAATATTTCCAGCAGCAGTTTTCCATTTAAAAGCACCATTTTTATCAAAACAATAGATGTAACCCATCGAAACATAATTTCCGACATCGGTTAGAAAAAGATCTTTGGTTTGAGGATTTACAGCAATTCCGTAAGGCGTTTCGATTTCATTAATAACAGGATCATTGACCAATGTTTTGTTGATAACTTGTTCTGTTTTGGTATCAATTACACCATAAGTTTTTGTGTATTCGAAAGTTGTGTAACTAAATTCGTTTGAATAATAATAGAGTTTGTTATCAACAATTGTAAAGTTAGAAACAGGAATATCAAATTTCTTTTTGATTTGATGCGTTTTACTATCCAACACATATAAATTTGATGGAACGTTGTAATAATCACCACGAGAAGTCACATATAAATCGCCATCTGCATCTTTTTTTAAACGATGAAGGTTTACTTCAACATCAATTTTTTTAGTTTCTTTAAACGTTGATAAATCAATCACAGAAATCGTTTTATCATATTCAGGAACTCGATATCCTCCTGAGTTTGCTACATACAAATTATTCCCAACAACTTCTAATTCTTCTGGCTGATAACCTACGGTCACTTGTCGCGTAACCGATAAATTAATCGTATCTATTTCGACCACTTTTCCCAAAGGCGCTTTCGGATCGATTGTAACAGGACCAGCATACGAAGATGCATACGCTTTCCCATTTGCAAACGTGATGTAACGACCATTTTCTAAAGGAATTGTTCCCAGATGTTTGGCTGTTCTTACATCCATTACTTCGATAAAATTTGATACGTTGATAACCGCATATAACTTATTTCCATAAATTTTGATATCATTCCCAACATCTCCCAATTCCTTTACCATAGTAGGATTTACGGTTGCATATATATTTCTATTATAGGTTCCTGTTGTAAAATCCATATAATCTACCGTAGCCATATTACTTCCCATTTTTCCTTCGTTTAGTAAATAAAAACCAACGACATCTGTTTTTTCGGGATCGGTTACACCTTCTTCCTCTTTCTCGATCAAATAAGTATCTTGCTGACAAGCATAAAAAGTAATTGCTGTTAAAAAACAGACGAATAATTGTTTGAAATTTCTCATAAGTTTGCGCTTAATATTAGCTTGAATTGTCTTCCTGGCATTGGATAATTTAAAACCACATCATATTGTTGATTCAAAATATTATTTAATTCAAAAGAAACTTTGAATAGACTTTGATTCAACCTAAACTCTTTATGTATCCCTAAATCATTTGTAAACCAAGGATTAAGACGATTTATTTTAATATTATCTTGATGAACATTGTAACGTTCTCCCACATAAATAAAACTGTAATTAAAATTCCATGTTTTATAAGAAGCCGCTAAAACAAAAGAGCCACTATGTTTTGGTGTATATGGAATTTGATTTTTGTAGTAACTTTTTTTAGGATTCGAATAATCTAACGCTTGCAAAAAACCGTAGTTAAGCATTGGCGAAACCTCTATTTCTCCTAATTGAAATGTTGATCGAATTTTAACATCCAACCCTTTTATTCTGACTTCATCCAAATTGAGCATAGTGAAACGAAACAAACTTCCAGAAGGCGCAGCCACAATTTTATCAGTTACTTCATTGTAAAAAGCATCGGCTTGAATCGTAATATTTTTGAAGAAATTTTGAGATGATTTAGAATAAGTAAAACCAACATTATATTGTGTAGAATATTCTGGTCGAAGATTCGCATAACCAATGTCTGTGTAGTACAAATCGTTGAACGTTGGCATTCTAAAAATACGTTTATAAAACGCTCTGATATTAAAATCGTGAGATTTGAATGGTTGATAATTGGCGATAATCGTTGGCGTCCATATATTTTTATCAGGCGCACTTGTGTTCATTTCTACTGATTCTTTTACAAAAGTTCCAAATAAACTTCCTTGTAAACTCAAACGTCCAAGACGATAAGTAGACGCGAACGCAACAAGATTTGTATGACGAGTAGGAAAAGAAAAATTCTTTAAATCTGCTCCCATATTATTAAACTGATAATCTGTTGCAACATTCACATCCCAATTATCTGTAATCGAATAAAGATTCGCCCAAGACACATAAAACTCGCGTTGTGTGTACTTATTTTCTATTTTTACTGTCGAAACTGTATCTGTATAATGGGTGAAATCGTAAGCAAACTTTGCGTTTATCTTCGATTGAAAATTTCTGAATCGTTTCTCATATTTACCTTGAACAAAATAATTTCTATCAACCAAAGTTTGTCCACGTCCATCAAATCGACCACGCACAATTGCAGCAGGAATTCCACGATCCGAATCATACAAATATCCTTTTACATTCCAATTCGATTGATTTCCTTTTCCGATCAATCCTAATTCCAAACGTTTTGCATCAACTTGTCCATCTCTACGTTTCAAAAGTGTATCGTATGCAGTAGTTCCATCCAAATTTTTGCGTTGATAACGGAATTTATATATACCATTCGTTTTAACATATTCTGCACTCAAAACAGCTGATAATCTATCCGTAATTTTCTGTTCAATACGAATAGAAGGATTGATTAATTGAATCGAGCCTAACTTATAACGAAGTGTAGCATTCGTTTTTTTATCACCAATAAAAACAGGTTTTTTGGTTTGAAGATAAATAGCAGAAGCAGAAGCATAATCTTTCGCTGATTGAAAAATATTACTTTTTTGACCATTATATAAAGAAATCATTTCCATATCGTCTAAAGAAAATTTTCCTAAATCGACAATTCCATTCTGCGCATTTCCAAGTTGAATTCCATCATAAAAAACTGCAACATGTTGAGATCCCATCCCACGAACATCAATAGTTTTTAAACCTCCAACTCCACCGTAATCTTTAATTTGCACTCCTGCAAAAAAACGAACAGCATCTGCCACAGAATGGCTATTTAAAGCCTCTAGTTCCGCTCCTTTCAATTCCTGAACAGGAACAACGGCTTTTACATTATTTTTTAAAATATTAACTTGCTGAAGCTCTAAAATACTATCATGAATAATTTGCGCAGAGGCTATGCGACATGAAAGCAAAATCAAGCTGCAACAAATAATTATAGTTTTTAGATTTCTCATTTAGCAATAATCAATTGTTGCTAACGAGAGTATATGAAGAAGTATTGAAAGGACGAACCTATCCAAAATTTGAACTTCACGCTTTAGTCCCCGAAAGCATTCAACATTTATCATTTTGGTAGGTCTTCTGACTTACTCCTTTTTTAGAAATCCTTCCCATTAAAAACAGTGGATATAATGTATCTAAAAAATATGGAGCTTACAGCAGCGGGTCTGTTCAGGATTTTCACCTGATTCCCTGTTACCGAACGGTTAAGTTCGCACCAAATGTTAATCAAAAGTAAAATTATTATTTTGAATAAACAATTAAATCTTTATCAATAATAGCTAAATAAAAAAAGCTAACTCATTCGTTAGCTTATTCTTTTACTTTATTTATTTCGATCACTTCTCCAGTTTCATCAACCTGAACCGCAATCTTTTCATAATTCCATTTATCAAATTCTTTCTCTCCTACAATAATTGCAGTTCCAGAACCTTTTGTTCCTTTTATAGGTACAGAAATGTTAGCTTCACCAATATCATTTGTAATAGAAATATTTCCAGTAAAAACTCCGTTCGTTTTAACATCCGTACCCAATTTCTGCTGAACTTCAACATTTTGATTAATAATATTAATTGCATGTTTCGTTACATCACTATCCGAAGTTATCTTACTAAAACCCCAAAAAGCACCACCAATTAACAATCCAAAAAATAAAATCACAAACGACAAACAGCCAACAGGCACAACCCATTTCCAATTACGTTTAAACCAACTTTCCTTTGGTAACAATTGATTATCATACTGATTTTCTTCCATAATATATAGGTTTTGAGTAAAGATAATAAATTTGGGCGTTCCCTCGCTCTTTGCCTTCCATTTATATTATTCATAGAATAAGCAAAATAATACAAACACAGCTAATGCAAATCGCTCGGTCGGGCTATCCGTTGCAATCTTTTGTAAAAGAAGATTAGAAGTGATTACAGGAAATACAATTTCTACAAAAGGATTTCCACTGCTATCCCTAACGCGGGTTTTAAGTTCTGAGTTTTGAGTAATAAGTTATAAGACATAAGATTTAAGACTGACAATAAAAATCTACAAAGGAGTGTTATCGAGTTATGAGTTGTAAGTTCTGAGTTAGTTGTAAAAAGGAAGCTTCCTTTTTATCAAGAAGAAGCTTCTTGTTGACTAATTAGAAGCCTCTTGTTGGATGAAAGCAAGCTTCTTTTTTTATAAAACATAGTCTGGAGATGCGTAAAGCTTACAGCGTTCAGCTAAAGCGCGACGTATAACCACAAAAAAAGCCTCAAGAAATAAATCTTGAGGCTTTTAATAAAAACT